>JAITES010000020.1 GCA_031281925.1 Treponema sp.
GGCCGTTGGAAGCAGACTCAATTTCGATCTTCGTTTCCGCCAGAAGTTCTATGATTATCTCACGGTTAATATCAATGTCATCCACCAGGAGGCATCTCTTGCCCGAAAAATCATGAACCGATACTTCGGAATCAAGGCTGGCTACTTCAGTACTTTTGTCGATAAATTCTTTTTCCGCAGGGCAGCGGATCGTAAAACTAAAGGTACTCCCCTCCCCAACCCTGCTTTTAAGGCTTATCTCTCCGCCCATCATCTCGACAAGATTCTTGCTTATCACAAGACCGAGACCCGTTCCGCCGTAATTGCGGGTAATGCCTCCGTCGGCCTGTTCAAAAGGCCTGAAAAGCCTTGCCTCCTGTTCCTCGCTGATACCGATGCCCTGATCGCTTACATCAAAACGGTAGATACTCTCCCCTTCCACTCTTCCGGTTTCCTTCACCGTAACGATCACTTCACTTTCTTTTGGAGAAAATTTAATCGCATTGGAGAGGAGATTTATAAGTACCTGATTGAGCCGCAGGGAATCTGTAGAAAGCCCGTCATGTTCTATGTTTTCTATATTGAGACGCAGGGTTATTCCCTTTTCAACGGAACGGCTCTGCATCATGGTATGAACAAATTCCAAATCCTGTCTGAGGGAGAAATCCTGCACGTCAAGATTGAGTTTTCCGAATTCAATTTTATTGAAGTCCAGAATATCGTTGATCACCCCCAAAAGGTGGGCGGAAGACGCTTCGATCTGCGAAAGACAGTTACGGATCTTGTCGAGATCCGTTGCAGCTTTGGCAATAGCGGTCATGCCGTTGATTGCATTCATCGGAGTACGTATCTCATGGCTCATTCTGGAAAGGAAGTCGCTCTTGGCCTGGCTTGCCGCTTCTGCGTCAATTTTCGCCCTGGTGAGCATGGTAACATCCTGCAGAAGAAGTATCACGCAGACAGAATCACTGCGCAGGGCATCCCGGCCGGAACGCTGCATTGTTAATACATAGTTGTCGGCGCCGTTATCTCCCAGAAGGGCAATATCGGCGCTGAAAGAAGGAGGACTGGGATTTGAAGGATCGAAGAGGGATACCGCTTCCTCGGCCAGAGTATCTCCGGGAGTGTCTTTACCGCCGCCGGCAAGCCGTTCCAGAACCTGCGGATCTGAGGGAAGAAGACCGTGAGTCAAAAGAAATTCATCCATTGCCCGGTTCCAGTAGATCATCTCCCGGTTTTCGTTAAAAAGGGCAAGAGCCTCGGGAACCGCATCGATCTGGGAACAGATCACATCCAGTGTAATGTTGACTCCCGACATGATCTGCCGGTAATCCCCCTGCAGGTCGGTAAGGCTGCCCCGGGCCTTGAGTCTTCCTGTCATGGCGGCGTGAGTGAGATGATCGATGTTGATGATTACCGCCCTGACCGATTCGGACATGGACATAAAGGCGGCTCCCAACTGCCCGATTTCATCTTCCCTTTCCATAAGATGGGGAGGCAGACTCTGTGTAAAAAGCCCGAGGGAGAGCCGGTGCGCGCTGCCGGTAATCAGCTTGAGGGGATTTGTTAAAACTTTTGTAATAAAAAACGCAAAAACAAGCGTAAAGAAACATGCAAGGAGTAACGCGATGAGACTCCCCGCAATCAAAGCGTAGCGGGTATAGTAAATAAAATCGCTTCTGGGAACTTCAATCACCAATGACCAGGCGGTTCCCCGAACCGGAGCATAGCTTAAAAAATACTCGCCTCCCGGACCTGAAAACATCATCGTTCCCGTACTTCCTGTTTTTATCCTGGAAAGAATTTTTTCAGCATCCCTGCCCCAGATCCCGTCGGAAAAAATACTTTCGTCTGCCCTGACCTTCTCAAGATCCCGGTGAGCCTTGTAGTACCCTTTTCCGTCAATGATGAACGCCGTACTCTGGGAGGAAATATTAATCGCAGAAAGAATGTCGTTGAGTATGTGGTAGCGGTAGCTTCCCACAAGATAGCCGGTGATGGAAGGTCCCTCCATGACAGGCGCTCCGATAATAATCTCCAAATCTCCGGATATGCCCTCTTCAATATCTTCAATAGCCAGATTTCCGGATTCATTGATGAGACGATAAATATCAAAATCCCTGATGCCCGGAGGACATTCGCCCGCGCCGGTATCAAGATCTCCGTTGGAAGAATAGAGACCAAGCCACACAAACTCTATCCCCGAAACGGCAAAATCAAGAGCCTGCTGTTTATCCTCCCTGGAAAAGTCAGGATCGGCAAAGGGGTTGTTGTCCCGGATAAGGAAGATCCGGTCTGCCAGCATGTGGAGATTCCCCTGAACACTCAGGGAAGATGCCTTTGCCATGGGCTGCAGGGTTTCCAGAAGAAGGAAATCGGTAAGAAAACCCATGAAAATAAACATGATCCCCTGGAGGGCGACTGTAAAGATAAGAAAAGCGGCGGCTGATGCGGAGAGGATCATCAGCCTGAGACTGCGGCCTTTTATAAATTTCATCCTATTGCCCAATTCGGCTCACCGAAACAAAGCTTATCCCCGGATTACCCAGCCGGGATTGCTCAATGGCCGCTGCGGCCAACTGCCTGAAGGTATGCCAGGAATTGGTTGCCCCGGAAATCGCGTCTACTTTTTCCGGATCCTGTGTCTCCAGAAGCCGCCCTGTATAGATGCGGGTATAGGCATTGGGATAGGTACCGCTCCGGGAAATCATCATCCTCATATAGTTCATATCCCAGGATTTGATGAAACCGGAAGAATTTATCGCGTTGTACTCTGCCGAAAGGATCCTGCCGTGGCTGATATAGAGGCTGACATACTCCTTCCAGCCCTGATCGTCAAAATCATCAGCCTGAACCGTGTAATATCCCCCATGGAATTCAAAATCATTGCGGATACAGGACGAAAAGGGGAGAAAAGCAAGAAAAACAAGAACAAAGTATGAGCTCAGACGCTTCATTTTTTCTCCTTGAGGGTAATGATAATCCATATTTCAGGGTTACCGCAAGCATGGTATTCACAGTGCCGATTTCCATTTCGGGAGCTTTACGACAAAATAGTATTGAAAATGCCCTTTGCGCCCTTTACAAAAGATATATGATGAACTATAATATCTCTATAAATACTAGGATATAGGAGGCCGTCATGGCAAAAGTTGAAAAGATTACAGATCTCATCGGGAATACCCCGCTGGTGAAGCTCAACAAGATTAACGAGGGTGAAGCCGTTATCTACGTAAAGCTGGAGTACTTTAACCCCCTCCACAGTGTCAAGGACAGAATAGCCCTGGCAATGATCGAAGCCGCGGAAAAAGCGGGGACGCTGAAAAAAGGTTCGGTGATCATCGAGCCGACCAGCGGCAATACCGGCATAGGACTCGCCTTTGTGGCCGCGGTAAAAGGTTACCGCATCATCCTTACCATGCCGGAAACGATGAGCATTGAGAGGCGCAAGCTCCTCAAGGCCCTGGGCGCGGAACTGGAACTCACCGAAGGGGCCAAAGGCATGAAGGGAGCCATCGCAAAGGCGGAAGAACTGGCCGCTTCCATCCCCAATTCCTTCATTCCCCAGCAGTTCAATAACTCCGCCAACCCGGAGATCCACGAGAAGACCACCGGCCCCGAGATTTGGAAGGATACGGACGGAGCGGTTGACATCCTTATAGGAGGAGTCGGCACAGGCGGAACCGTTACAGGAGCCGGCCGTTACCTCAAACTCAAGAAAGCCTCCGTCAGAGTGGTGGCTGTAGAGCCCTCCGCTTCCCCGGTTCTTTCAGGCGGCCAGCCCGGCCCCCACAAGATCCAGGGCATCGGCGCGGGTTTCAAACCCGGAGTATACGATCCGGGAATCATTGATGAAATCTACCTCACCGACGACGTAAAGGCAGGAACCGCCGCCCGCCGCCTCGCGAAGGAAGAAGGCATCCTCGTGGGCATTTCCTCAGGCTCCGCCCTGGACGCGGCCCTAACCCTCAGCAAACGCCCCGAAAACAAAGGCAAGACCATCGTAGCCGTCCTTCCCGATTCGGGGGAACGCTACCTGTCCACATGGCTGTTTGGGGAAGATTAGGAATAGAGTTGAGTAATTCCGAATTCAAAAATAACCACGGACAGACTTAAAGCCCTGCTCTGTGGTTGAATTCGGAATTCCTGTTTTTTGGCTAAACGGCCTTCCAAAGCCCTAAACCCCCGCCAATATTCACCGTTTTCTGTCTTCTTCACGTCAATCTGCCTTCCATCCGTTCTTGAGACTTCCATTGTCCGACCCTCCCCCACAAGCAACTCTTGTACCAGCCGGTCCTGATCCGGCTCATGGTTCCATTCCACCCGTCCTTTCGCCTGCGGACTATCGGCCGGCTCACTTCAGCATTGCGGTTGTTCCGGCTTGTTTCTGAGAGCAAAAATGCGGTCGGCAATCAATTTTTCGATGTCTTCAAGAATAGCTTCCTTCCAATCCTGCTGAATTGGGGTTATTGCAAAGAGGTCGGCTGAATCCTTCCCAAGAGCGGCGGCAATCCGTTCTATCATTTCGGCGGAAGGGAAATTCTTTCCCCCTTCAATCATGGCGATATAGTGGGTTGCGGTATCCACTTGTTCCGCCAATCTGGATTGAGATAGCCCTAATTCATTCCTATAGGTCTTTATATTGGTAGCCAATAGTTTCCGAATACTTGTCATAGTTCATTCAAAGGACACTAT
>JAITES010000054.1 GCA_031281925.1 Treponema sp.
CGGATCTGCATTGCCTCTGCCCTGATGCTGAAACCCTCTCTGCTTGTAAGCGACGAAGCTGTCAGCGCCCTGGATGTCTCCGTGGCGGCCCAGATCCTCGGTCTCTTCCGGGAACTCCGTGAAAATCTGGAAGCGGAGGGAGAGCCTCTTACCATGCTGTTTATTTCCCACAACCTGAATGTGGTGTACTATCTCTGTGACAGGATTGCCGTGATGAAGGAGGGCCGTATCGCGGAAAGCGGAGACACGGAGGAACTTTACAAAAACCCGCAGCATCCCTACACCAGGGCATTGCTTAAAACAGCCGAACTAAAGTAACACTGATTATTCAATCGGGAATAAATTAACGCCATCCTGATTTCTAATTTCTGAATGAATGTATCGGAGAGGGGATTCTGCCGCCCCGGCTGATAAAGGCATCGCTTTTTGCGGGATTCACCGCCATGATCGGGGCGCCTCCGAGGAGGCCGCCGAATTCCGCCCAGTCGCCCTCTCTCTTCCCCGGCACGGGGATAACCCGAACCGCGGTGGTCTTGTTGTTCACCATGCCGATTGCCATTTCGTCCGCAATGATCGCAGAGATGGTGGCGGCGCTGGTATCTCCCGGAAGGGCTATCATGTCAAGGCCCACCGAACAAACGCTGGTCATGGCCTCAAGCTTGTCAAGGCTTATGGAACCGGAACGAAGAGCGGCAACCATGCCTTCGTCTTCGCTCACCGGGATAAAGGCCCCGGAAAAGCCTCCCACATGGGTAGAGGCCATGACCCCTCCCTTCTTGACCATATCGGTAAGCATGGCTAAAGCCGCGGTAGTGCCGTGAGTTCCCGCGGCCTCAAGGCCCATCTCTTCCAGAATCCGGGCCACCGAATCCCCAACCGCCGGGGTGGGAGCCAGAGAAAGATCGAGTATTCCAAAGGGCACATTGAGGCGTCTGGCGGCTTCCATGCCGACAAGCTGTCCCATGCGGGTTATCTTGAAGGCCGTCTTTTTTATTACATCGGCAAGCTCGTCAAAACCCGCGCCCCGGTAATTCTCCAGGGCGGCTTTTACCACCCCCGGCCCCGAGACACCCACGTTAAGACAGGCCTCCCCCTCCCCCGTTCCATGGAAGGCCCCGGCCATAAAGGGATTATCCTCAGGCGCGTTGCAGAAAACCACGAGCTTTGCGCATCCGATACCATCCCTGTCCGCGGTTTTTTCCGCGGTGGCCTTTACTATCTCTCCCATGCGGCGCACCGCATCCATGTTGATACCCGACTTGCCGGAAGCAAGGTTTACAGAAGAGCAAACCCGTTCCGTTTCCGCCAGGGCGGAGGGAATTGAATCGACAAGTTTTCTGTCGCCTTCGGTAAAGCCCTTCTGTACAAGCGCGGAAAAACCACCCACAAAATCCACTCCCAGTTCCGAAGCAACCGAATCCAGGGTTTTTGCAAAGGCGGTATAATCACTGTCGCCACAGGCGCCTGCCACCAGGGCAATCGGGGTAACGGCAATACGCCTGTTGATTATGGGGATACCGTATTCCGTTTCGATGTCCCGTCCTGTCTGCACCAGTTTTCCCGCAAAGCGGAGCAGTTTTTCCCGTATCCGGCGGCGGCTCTCCTCCCCCGAAGAGCCGGCGCAGTCGAGAAGGGATATTCCCATGGTAATGGCACGTATGTCCAGCCTGTGGCGCATGAACATATCAACCGTTTCCTTAATTTCAAACGGAGTAAACAACACTTTCAGATCCTGTGCATTGCGGAAAAGACTTTCTCGTGCATCACCGAGATTGAAACATTCATCTCTTCGCCCATTTTGGAGAGTTCCTGCTTTACCGTCTCAAGAGCCCCGGTGCTGGAAGAAAGATCCACCATCATCATCATTACAAAATTGCCGGAAAGAATCGTCTGGCTGATGTCTTCGATGTTGATGTTCCGTTCCGCCAGAAACGCGGAAACTCTGGCGATGATACCGACTCTGTCGGTTCCCACTACCGTAACGATTGCGTTCATACCTGCTCCGTCAAATCAATGTCCTCTTCATGACTCATGCTGTGCTCCGTAAGGAAAAGATCGAGTACCGTAAGAAAGAGGATCACCACCATGGGCCCCAGAATGAGGCCGTTAAAACCAAATACCCGTATCCCGCCGAAAATGGCAAAGAAGATGATCAGGGGATGCAGCTGGATACGATCCCTTAAAAACATGGGGCGAAGAAAATTATCCAGAAGGGAAATACAGAACCCCGAAACCGCCAGAAACAGTATGCCTCCGGCGATATTTCCCGTGGCGAGGCGCAGAATTCCCAGGGGAAGCCACACAAGGCCGCCTCCGATCATCGGTATAAATACTGCGACAAAGGTAAGGGCCGCAAAAACCAGGGCGCCCTGCACATGGAAAATGGTAAAAACAATGTAGGCTACCACCGCCTGGATCAGGGCTACCATGATATAGCCTGAAATCAGATTCCTTGTTATTTCCATAAATTTTTTTGTCAGGGTGCTAAGGTACTCCTGCTTGATGGGAATGGCATGAAGCACAAGCCTTGAAAGGTAGGGACCGTCGGCAAACAGAAAGAAGAGACAGAAGAGCAGAAGCATGACGCCCAGCACAAAGTTTCCCACATTGCGGGCAAAAACGCTGCTCAGGGACACCAGGTTTTGAAGCCCGGAACTGAGAGCGACAAAGATCTGACGCCAAATTTCATCGGAGGAAATATCAATTTGTCCGGAACTGAATTCCCGCAAAAAATCCGTCAGGCTTTCAATGGCATCGCTCATTATGGCAGGCCGTGTATAGAAAACATTCCGGACCAGGCGGAGAAGATCCATGATCTGCCTTAAAAAAAGCGAACCTACAAAAGAGAGGGTCAACAGAATTACTGCCAGTGTAAGAAGGGCAAAAACCGCGGCCCAGAAATTTTTAAGAAACATCTCCCTCCGGGTTTTGAAGCGAAGCTTCCGTATAAACCGGTGATGGAGAGGGCTTAAAATAATATAGAGCAGCACAGACCAGAGCAGGACCGTAAAGAAAGGCGCAAAAAGCCGGCATACCACAAGGAGCAGCACAACAAGTATGACGCCCAGAACCATGTTCTGGATTGTCCGTTCCGGAGTATTGGGAGTGTCGCTCATAGACCGGCCAAAATGCGTTCGACTTCACTGCGCTGGGCATAGGAAGGATTCCGTTTCAGTAGATCATCGAGAACTTTTTTGGCTTCCCCCGAATCCCCAAGGCTTGCGTATGTTTTGCCCAGCTCCATGGCGGCATCCCAGTTGTTCTTTTCGATGCCGAGCAGTTCTTTGTAGGTGTCCCGCGCCTTGTCAAGTTTTCCGGCGCCTACATAGGCTCTGGAAAGATTGAGCAATACGGTCGGATCACGGGGCTTTGCCCGCAGGGCGCGTTCGTAATGTTCCATGCTGCCTGTCCAGTTTTCCTGCCGGGCATAGACTCCGCCAAGGTTGTTGTTTACCTCAAAATTGGCAGGTTCCAGTTTGAAGGCTTCGCTCAGATAGCGGAGCGCTTCATCGGTAAAACCATTTGCCAGATATATGTTCCCCAGATTGGCCCGCGGCTTTACATAAGAAGGATCCAGGGATGCGGCATTGGCATAGGCGCGTATGGCTCCGTCAAGGTTTCCGGCGCTCTCATGCGAAAGGCCCAGGGTATAGACATAGTTGGCATTGCTGGAAGCCTGGTCTACCGCCTTCTGCGCAAAACTTACCGCCTCATTTCCTTTGCCGAGGCTAATCTTTACCACCGCCATGTTGTAGTTGGTCTGCGCATCATTACTGTCGCCCATAAGCGCCCTGTTGAATGAAGCCTCCGCGGCGCTGAAATTGCCTGTAACATTCTGGGCGATACCGAGTTCCCGCAGGGCAGCCAGATCATTGGGATTGTACTGCAGGGCCTTGTTGAAGGATTCAATGGCGCCCCTGTTGTCTCCCTTGAGCACCAGAATCCGGCCGATCTCCCGGTGGGCAACGGCATAATCGGGCTTTACCGAAACGGCCTTCTGGTACGCCTTGAGGGCGTCATCCGTCCGGCCGAGGGCCCTGAGCGTTCCTCCCAGATTGTACCAGGCGGGTTCAAAGTCGGCCTTGAGATGTGTTGCGGCCTCGAATGCCTGCCGTGCTTCGGGGAAATTCCGGGACTGGTAATAGGCCCGTCCCAGATCGAAAGAGTAGATATAGTTATTCGGTTCAAGGCGAACCGCGTCCTTGAATTCCTTAACGGCATTATCCCATTGATAAAGATCCCGGTAGAGTTTCCCCATGGTATAGTGAGGCTGAGCCTGAGAGGGATCCTTTACCGAAGCCTCGCCAGCCAGGGCGCCGGTCTGTTTGGCGGCATCCGCTCCGGATCCGTCCTGCCGGTGCCGTGAATATGCGTCGTACCAGGCATCGGCCATTTCGGAGAGTTTCTGCCCCTCAAAACGGTTCTCTCCGGGAGGCATCCGCGAGCGGGCATCCTCAAAGACGGCCTTTGCCTCTTCAAAACTGTCCTTTGCAAGAAGAGTCTTACCCTGACTCACCAGATCGTTGACCGCCTGCATCTTTTCCCGCAGTTCACGGGACTGCCGCGCCATCTCTTCTTCCTGGGCCTTGCGGCGGGCCTCTTCCGCCTCCGCGGCAGCCCTCCGTTCCGCTTCCTGCTGGGCCCTTTCCGCGGCCAAGGCTTCCTGACGCTGCCGTTCCTCTTCGGCCTGCCGAACACGGGCCGCCTCACGCTCGGCCTGGGCCTGCCGTTCCTCCTCGCTCAACTGGTTTGTCCGGGACATAGTCTGTAGTGCGGCGGCTACGGCGGCGGCATCCACTACCGGAGGAGCCTGCCGGGCCGCTGCCTGACGGAGGGCCTCCTCGGCCGCGTCAAGACTTGCACGGGAAGAATCCGCCTCATGGAGACTGCGCTCCCGCAAGGCCAGATCCCTCATTTCGCGGGCTTCGGCATCGGAAGAATTCTCAATCAGAAGCCTGTCCAAAAGATCCAGAGCCCTGGCATATTCACCCTGACTGATGTAATCCCTTGCCAGGTTCAGGGTGTTTTGCCGTGACTGATTTAGCTCCGCGCCGGAAGACAGAGTTGTTTCGGTCTTCCCGCCTGAAGCTCCCGCTCCTTTCTTCCTGCCGAAGAGAAATATCCCCCCCAGCGTCAAAAGGATGATAAGAAGGACACCCGCGGCGCCGATGATGATTAGTCTTTTGTCTATATACACATAACTCTCCTATTCCAGTTCAAATTCGCCTTCATAACCTTCAACCCCTTCGGAACCTGCCGAAAGACCCTGGGTTTCCGCGGATGCGGCCTGGAGTGAGGCGGTAACCTCTTCCAAAAGCTGCTGCCGCCGTTCCGCGGCCGCCCTGGCGGCCTCCTCTTCCATGAGCCGCCGCCTCTCTTCCGCGGCAAATTCTTCCCGGATAAAGGCGATCAGCCTTTCGATATCAGGCCGTTTGGGAGACCGGGGCTCCAGAGTGAGGAAAGTCTCATAATCGGATACCGCTTCCCTGCGGGCCTCCGATTTTATCCGGGTATTCCCCCGGTTAAGGTATGCCGGGGCATAGGCGGGATCGGCCTCAATCGCCTGAGTATAGAATTGCTCGGCAAAAACAGCGTTCCCCTTGCTATAATACGCGTTTCCCAGGTTATAGGCAATCCTGGCGGTTTCATTTCCGCCTCTGGGCAGAATCTTCCGGTATACCGCTATGGCCTCATCCGTCATATCCAACTGCTGGTAGACAATCCCCAGATAGAGAAAAGCCTTCAGGTGGGCAGGATCCGCGGCCACGGCACTCTCAAGGTATGGCATGGCTTCTTTCGGCTTGTTCTGCATGAAAAATTCTTCGCCTTTGGCAAAGTCACTCTGGGCATTAAGGGAAAAACCGAGGCCGAAAACAAGAGCCGCGGTAAACAAGAGCCTTTTCATATCCCTCCCCTTCCTCTTTCCATATCTTCCTATCTCCATTATACTCAAATTATCGGAAATCATGAAGATACTCTGCATCTCAGATCAAATCGATCCACTGGTTTATTCAAATACGATAAAAGATCGGTTCGGGGATGTAGATATAGTTCTCGCCGCCGGGGATCTCCCCATGGATTATCTCGATTTTGTCGTTTCAAGCCTCAACAAACCGATGCTTTTTGTCTTCGGGAACCACCACGCGGAGGAACTCCGCTACTACCGGAAGAGGGAAAGCCCCTCCTTCAATCCGTCCGGCGGCGTGGAAGACATTCATGAGATCAGGGGTTCCGGCGCTTCCCACATAGGTTCCCGGATGAAAATTCAGGATGGCCTTATCTTCATGGGGCTGGGAGGTTCCATTCGCTACAATTCCGGAGAAAACCAGTACAGCGACTTTCAGATGTACCTCGAAATAATAAAGCAACTGCCCCGGCTCCTCTTCAACCGGATTTTCCGGGGGCGCTACCTGGATATTCTGCTTACCCATGCTTCCCCCAGGGGGATCCATGACAAGGAAGACCGCTGCCACCAGGGTTTTAAGGCCTTTATCTGGTTCATGAAGGTCTTCAGGCCCGCATACCTTATCCACGGTCATATCCACCTTTACGATCTGCAGGACATACGGGTTACCAAATTTCAGGATACCATGGTAATCAACGCATTCAGCCACTATGTTATAGATATAGGGGAAGGAAAACTATAAATGGGCGCTTCCGATATTGCCAAAGTACAGGCCAACGAAGATTTTAACCGGGCCCGCAGCAGGGAATTGTTTTCCCGGATCGGTTCTTTTATAAATTCAGATCGCAACAAGCTGCTCTCCTTCAATGATGTCAAGGACATTCTCAAGCCCAGCAGCCAGGTTTACCTGGGAATGCGGACGGTGCCCATTAACCGCATAGTGGGGAGCGAAGGCCGCTACAATGACTTCAACAAACACTTCCTTCCCAGGAAGGAATTTCTCCGCAACCGCTGGATGCGGGTAGACATGGCTTCCATCCAGGATCTGAACCTGCCCCCAATCCAGCTCTACGAGATTGGAGGGGCCTACTTTGTCCGGGACGGGAATCACCGGGTTTCCGTAGCAAAGCTGCAGGGTGTCGAAAACATTGACGCCGAAGTGATAAGCCTCTCCACGGAGATCCATATTCCTCCAAACGCCACCGCGGAAGAGCTTAACAAGGCCCTTCTCGAATATGAAAAAAAGATCTTCTATGAAAAAACCCGTTTTGAAGAACTTACCGGCGACGGGGATCTTGAATTTACCTCGACCGGCCGTTACGACGTGATCTACAATCATATTCTCGTACATAAATATTTTTTGAACGAAGAAAAAGAAGAAGAGATTCCCTTCTCCGACGCCCTGGTATCCTGGTACAAGAATGTGTATCAGCCCACGATACAAATTATCGAAGAGAACAATATGCTTGTGAGTTTTCCCGGCAGGAAACCTGCGGATCTCTATGTATGGATCATCAAGCACTGGGATTTCCTTAAAAAAAAGTACGGATGCTACGATTTACGGGATGCGGCCAGGGACTTTGTTTCCAAATACGGGGAGGACGATTTTTTCTTCTTCAGGATGATTGCGTTTATCGTGGGTAAATTTTTTGGCCGTTTTGGTAAAATTTTCCGCAAAAAAGGAAAAAAATAAAATATGGCTGTTCTTTCCATTCAGTCCCATGTGGTCTACGGACACGCGGGCAACAGTTCCGCTGTCTTCCCCCTCCAGAGGCTGGGCCACGAGGTCTGGGCGGTCAACACGGTTGAATTTTCGAATCATACCGGTTACGGCGCCTGGAAGGGAACGGTACTGGGCGCGGACCTGGTGCAGGATCTGGTGCAGGGCCTTGAAGACCGGGGCGTACTGAAACACTGCCGGGCCGTGCTTTCTGGCTACATGGGGGACGCGTCAACCGGCAAGGCGATACTCAGGGCATTGGATATGGTTCAGGCAGCTTCCCCCAAAGCCCTGTACTGCTGCGATCCGGTGATGGGGGATCTGGGAAGGGGCTTCTATGTAAAGCCGGGGATCCCCGAAATTTTCCGCAGTGAAATTATCCCCAGGGCCGACATTGTTACTCCCAATCAGTTTGAACTTGAGGCGCTTACCGGCATGGATTCAAGCACCATGGAAGGCGCTCAAAGGGCTGTTGCCAGACTTCATTCCATGGGACCCCAAACGGTTCTGGTAACCAGTTTCCGCTGCAGGGAGCTAACGCCGCGGGAAGGACAGGCGGAGATCGCCATGCTGGCCTCCCGCGGAAAGGATCTCTGGCTGGTGCGTACCCCGGAAATTCCCCTCGGCAAAAGTTTCGCCGGGGCGGGGGATCTTACCACCGCAGTGTTTCTGGCGAGGTTTCTGGGAAGTCCGGCCGGACTTGAGAAAGCAGGCGAAGCTTCCCCTCCTGAACGCTTCGACATAAAGGAAGCCCTGGAAAAATGCGCGGCCAGCGTCTACGGCATCATCGAACAGACGTGGAAGGCCAGGGCGGATGAACTTTTGATCATCGCGGCCCAGGAAGAGTTGTCCAGTCCGGCGCTTATGTTTTCCGCAGAAAAGCTGTAAAAAACATGGCGGCTCTGGATTTTTTTGATCCCCGGACGGCCCGGTTCCCCTATAACCGTTTTATGGAATTTATTGCGCCCGGGGCAGACCGTTACTCGATCATCTCTTCCGTTCTGGATGAGGCGGGACTCAATTCCCTCGTGCTTCCGATTGCGGGAAACAGACATTTTTTGATACTCCCTCCGGGAGAGAGCATCCGTGCGGGAGGACTGCCCTTCCGCGGCAGAAATCCTGTCATCCTTACGGCCCATTACGACCGCTTTCCGGGAAGCTCGGGCGCAAACGACAACAGCGCTGCGGTTTTTCAGCTTATCGTTACCGCGCAAAAACTCGTCTCCGAAAAACAGAGCTTCTGGATGATCTTCTTTACAGACAAGGAAGAGATTGGGGAGGGAGAGAGCATCGAAGATCAGGGAGCCTACGGCCTTGCCTCAACGCTCCGGGACGGAGGACTTGCGGACGCCAGGATTTATGTCTTTGACGCATGCGGAACAGGAGACACCATCATTATTTCTACCGCCGCAGATACACTGTTAAAAAACGAAGAGAGGGCTCCCTTCATCAAACTGCGTGAACTTATCCAGGGCCTGCGCGCTCACGCGCTGGAAAGCGCCAGGGATCTCAGACTCGACAGGGTGCTTCTCCTCCCCACTCCCCTTTCCGACGATGCGGGCTTTCTCAGGGCGGGCCTCCCGGCCCAGACGATCACCGTCCTCCCCCGGGAAGAGGCGAACCTCTTTACCGAATTTCTGCGCCTCCATCCGGAATTTGCAGTATCCCTGATAAGCCGCAGCATGCATGAAAAACCCAAAGATCAGAAGGAACGCCGCTTTTTCCCGGAAACATGGCGTTTCCTCAACGGCCCGGGTGACAGCCACCTGAGGCTCAGCCCCCGCGAATATCCGCTCATCATCCGTTTTGCGCAGGCCTTGTGTGAAGGATGAGGGGGGATGCCTGTTCAGGTTCAATTCGCCGGACGTCTTGGAATTCCTGTAAAAACAAGTGAACCAAACATGAGGCGAAGATCCGTACAGTTCAAGAGCCGCAGCAGTGTTTATACTTTTTTCCGCTGCCGCAGGGACAGGGATCGTTGCGTCCCACCTTTGGGCCTGAGCGGATCACCGTATTGGGCGCTACCGTTCCATCGTCATAAAACCAGATCCCGTCAATCTTTTTGAACCTGCCCCGTTCACGGTGAAGGTCCTTGAGTCCGTCCCTCGTATATGAAGCTTCAAACTCAACCACCCCCTCGGTATCCTCAGGCCCTCCTTTCTCCGTCGAAACGATCCTGAGTCCCAGCCATTCGGACCGGACGCTCCAGTCCCTGGTGGCCTTATAGTCGATATCCGCCTTGTCCTTCTTCACGGTACTATCCATGATGAAGTCGATCTCGTGCTCCGCATAGGCCGAATACCGGGCCCTCATCAGAGCCTCGGCAGTGGGGGGCTTCTTCTCGCCTTTTATGTAAGGTCTGCAGCACTGTTCGTATTCAAGCCCCGAACCGCAGGGACAGCTTTTTTCCGTACTCATTACAGACTCCCGACAGTCTCAATAAATATCTTTTCATCGGCCGGAATGTTCCGGGAATGAACCTCTCTGTTCATCGCAGTTTTGAGAGAAGGGGGAAAGGGCGCCGGGCCGCAGAGAGGTTCCACCGTTTCGGCAAATTTTGCCGGGTGGGCGGTGGAAAGCACCGCCAGGGCGCCGCCGGAAAGCCTGCCTTCGGCACGGAGTTTGTCGGCGGCCTTCCAGCCAACGGCGCTGTGGGGGTCCAGAAAGTAGCCTGAACTTTCATGCACGGCCCTGATGGTTTCTCTCGTCTCTTCATCGCTCACATGAACGCCAAGGAGAATCTCCTTCATTTCCGCCCAACTGAAGTGGGCCGCCATGCGCTCAAAGTTGCTGGGCGCACCCACGTCCATGGCATTGGAGAGAGTGGCGCGGGAAATCCGGGCCTGATAGTTTCCCGATTCCAGATAATCCGGAACGGTTTTGTTGATATTGGTAGCGGCAATAAAGCGCGTGACGGGCGCACCCATCTTCCAGGCATAGAGTCCCGCGGTAAGATTGCCGAAGTTGCCGCTGGGAACAGACAGGGTAAGGGCCGCAGGGTCTATATGCGGCGGGGCGGCGGCTTTTTGACGGGGAGTAGCTTCGCCGTCTTCATCCCACTTGCCTTTGGCGGCCTTGCCTGCGGCCGCCGCATAGTAGACCGCCTGGGGAATAAGCCGGGACACATTGATCGAGTTTGCCGAGGAAAGATCGTGTTTCCTCTTCAATTCCGCATCCCCCAGGGCCGCCTTTACCAGACGCTGGCAGTCGTCAAAACTCCCGTCCACGGCAAAGGCGCTAATATTCTCCCCAAGGCCGGCAATCTGTTTCTCCTGCAGCGGACTTACCCGGCCCCTTGGGTAGAGAACGGTCACCTCAATGCCTTCAATCCCGTAGAAACCGTCGGCGACCGCCCCGCCCGTGTCCCCGGAAGTGGCAACGAGGATCCTCAAGGGCCTGTCTTCCCCCCGGCGGAGATACGAGAAGCAACGGGCCATGAAACGTGCGCCGAAGTCCTTAAAGGCGGCGGTAGGCCCGTGAAAGAGTTCCAGCACCAGCCTGTCTCCGGCGGGAACCAGGGGAGCGTTGAAGGTATAGGCTGAATGGACTATCTCCTCCAGTGCCCCATCGGGAATTTCTCCCGCCGTATAGAGTCTTATGGTCTCAAAGGCTACATCACAAAAATCCATGTCTCCCAGAGAAGACCGTACCGCTTTGGGATACAGGGGAATCTCCTCGGGGATGAAGAGCCCGCCGTCGGGAGCAAGGCCGGCCAGCGCCGCCTGCGCAAAACCCGTTGTTTCATTCCTGTTCCTGGTACTTACATAACGCATAAGATCACTATAGCATGTGTCAAACACTTTTTTAACCCTAGTGTTAATGATTTTTTTGTGCTATCATGGTATATTATGGAAGCTGCTAATTCTGAAAAAAAAATTATACTCGCGATTGATGATCTTCATACTGTTCTGGAATCGATCAGGATAATCCTCAAGAATGATTATCAGGTAATCACCGCCAAGTCTGCCACCCAGGCTGAAGAATGCTTAAAACAAATTAAGCCGGATCTGATCCTGCTGGACATTGAAATGCCGGTAATGGACGGATTCAGTTTCCTCCAGAGGCTTCGCGCCGATGGGAAAAACGCAGACATCCCGGTTATATTCGTAACCGCCCATGCCAGCCCGGACATTATCAACAGGGCAATGGAAGCCGGGGTTGACGGCTATGTGATAAAGCCCTTCATCCCCGATGCCCTCAAGCGCCGCATCCGCGGGGTACTGGAAAGAAACTAGCGGCCTTCAGGCTTCTAGCGCAGTTTCTTCCGCAGCTTGCGGCGGGAATTGCGTTCATGTCTGCCCTCCCCGCCGGAAGAAGCGCCGGATTTTTTCTCCGCTTCCGCAAGGAGAGCGTAGTCCTGTATGGGTTCCCGGCCGGGAAGCCGCGAGGCGGCAACAAGCAATACACAGGCAAAGAGTATCTCCAGGATGCTGAGGATCTGTCCCGTGGAGAAGGCCAGCAGCGGGTGGCTGATAGCCGGGGAGAGGCCGTTTTTGACAAAGTCGATACGGTAACCCAGTCCTTCATCCGGTTCCCGAAAATATTCGATAAAGAAGCGGCTGAGGCTGTACAGAATATAGTAAAAACCGGCGAGAAAACCCTTATAGGGTTTCCTGTTTCTCAGAAACCAGGTGATTGCAAAGCATACAATCCCTTCAAAAAAAGCCTCGTAAAGCTGGGAAGGATGACGGGGCAGGTTTACCATGGTTCCGGTAATGGGGATACCCAGCTTTGCCGCCGCTTCCTGTACCCACGCTTCCCCCGCGGGCAGAGGAGCGGC
>JAITES010000046.1 GCA_031281925.1 Treponema sp.
GTAACGGCTTCCCCGCCCGGGCCCCTGCCGAAATCCGGATAGGGACACAGGGGACAGGCCTGGGGACAGGGGCCTGAAACCTGAATCGGGAAAAATTTGGGCAGAGTCCTCAGCAGTTCAGGCTTTTTCCCGATGAGATCCGAAATAACGGAAGCCTCCGGAACGGTTCCGCCCGAAGCCTCCGCAAAACGCCGCAGGAGAAGGAGGTTGCGCCTTGAATCCGCGGAAAAACTCAGGCGGTGGGAACGGAGATCCACGGGTGAAATTTCGGTTTCTATGTCAAAGGCGTTGATGTCCTTCTGAAGCACGGAAAACAGGGCATCCCGGCCGACAGGGCCGTCGTCTTCCCCAATGATCTTTGAAAGGATTCCAGCGGTTCCCGGCGAGAGCAGTTCAGGAGCCAGTCCATAAGGCCAGCCGTCGGCATAGGAATACTCGGCCGCGTAGCGTGTATGCCGGGCGGCAATAGCGCCCGCCAGTCCGGCATCAAGGAAGGGGCAATCCGCCCAGGCAAAGTAACTCAGCTTGAAGCCTTCGGAAACGGCGGCAATGGTTTCAAGCAGGCGCTTTTTTGTCCACAGCGGCGCCCTGATCGTTTCAAAACCGGGGGGCAGATCCCCGGCGGCAGGCAGAGCCGATTCATCAAAGGCTTCCGGGAGCAGAAGAACCGTTTTTTCGGCGCCCGGAAAGGCAGCGGCCCGGCTGAGGGCAAGGGAAAGGGCGCTCCGGCCTCCGCATACCGGTTCCAGAGCCGGTCCGTTGAGGCTTCCGCCGTATAAAACAACAAGGGCATTCATACTTTATACATATCGACAGTTTGAAGGCGAGTATTTATTATGGACATATATGGACAGAGGCAAACTCAGCGTTTCGGAACTCACCGGCCTCATCAAACAGCATCTGGAGGAGAGTTTTCCGGTTCTGACGGTGGAGGGGGAACTCTCCAATTACCGGCCTTCCAGTACCGGGCACCTCTACTTTACCCTGAAGGATGAAAAGGCCGCCATTTCCTGCATGATGTTCCAGAACCAGCGGAGAAACCTGCGCTTCAAAATGGAAGACGGCATGCTGCTCCGGGTCAGGGGGCGGCTTTCGGTTTACGCGCTCCGGGGCACCTATTCGATCATCTGCGACGAGATTGAGCTGGCAGGCCAGGGAGAGATCCTCGCCATGCTGGAGGATCGGAAACGCAGGCTTGCCGCGGAAGGGCTCTTTGATGAGGAACGCAAGAAGCCTCTCCCCCGCTTCCCCCAAACCGTGGGGGTGGTAAGTTCCCCGACGGGGGCGGCGGTCCGGGACATCCTCAATATTCTGGGGAGACGGGCCGCGGGCGTGCGGGTGATCATACTCCCCGCTCCGGTACAGGGGCCCGATGCGGGGGCGCTCATTGCCCGCAGGATAGAACAGGCAAGCCGCTGGAAACTCTGCGATGTGTTAATCGTGGGCCGGGGCGGCGGTTCACTGGAAGATCTGCTTCCCTTTTCCGAAGAAGCGGTAGTCCGGGCCATAGCACGCTGTACGATTCCTGTCGTAAGCGCCGTGGGCCACGAGATTGACTGGGCCCTGAGCGATTATGCGGCGGACATGCGCGCTCCCACACCATCCGCCGCGGCGGAACTGGTGAGCGAAAACCGGGAGGCCGCCCTGGAACGGATCAGGGAACTGGGAGAGAATATCCGGGAAGCGATGGAGGCAAAGCTGGAGCGGGCGCGGCTTTTGATCCGGCCCTTCGGCATAGAAGAACTTGAGGAACGCTTCATGCGTATACTGGAGCCGGCCCTGATGCGGCTGGATGACGCCAAAGAGGGCCTTATCCGCAGCATGGAGGAAAAGGCGGGAAATCTCCGCCGGAGGCTGGAACTGGCAGGCACGGCGCTGAATGCGGCAAGTCCCCTCTCCATCCTGGAACGGGGTTTTTCTGTAGTGCTGAACGAAAAAACAGGAAAGCTCGTCCGCAGCAGTTCCGATGCGGAAGCAGGGGACGAGCTTTATATCAGGCCGCTGGAAGGCAGTATTACTGCAATCGTAAAAAAACAGGGGGCGTCTTATGGCTAAGAGCGGTGCAAAGGGCGATACAAAAAACAACGCGCATGTTTCCGCGGCCGGCATGAAAAATTTTGAAGAACGGCTGGAACGGCTGGAAGAACTGGGAGAAACGATCCGCAAATCCGACATTCCCCTGGACGATGCGTTGAAAGCCTTTGAAGAGGGAGTACGGCTGGCAAAGAACCTTGAAAAGGATCTTGAAAGGATAGAAAACCGGATAGAGATACTGCTCAACGAAGGCGACGCAAAGCCTTCCGATGAAGCGCCGGAACTGGGACTTTTTGACAGCGAAGAGTGATGAGTGAACATACCGCCCTGAGTTCCGCCAGAATACAGGTACTGCCGCCCGAAGAGGCGCGTAAAATTGCCGCGGGAGAAGTAATTGACCGGCCCGCGGCATTAATACGGGAATTCATAGACAACGCGATTGACGCAGGCGGAACTGAAATTGAAGTCTCCATCGAAGGCGGCGGCGCCAAACGAGCCGAAGTAACCGACAATGGGGAAGGCATGGACAGGGAGAATCTTGCCGCCTGCTGGCTGACCCATGCCACAAGCAAGATCCGCTCATTGAAGGATCTTGACACCGCGCGCAGCCTCGGTTTCCGGGGCGAAGCCCTGGCGGCAGCCGCGGCGGTTTCCAAACTCGAAATACTGAGCAGTACCGGCGGCCGGGAAGCATGGCAGCTTGGCGTTGGGCCGGACGGCGCTCCTCCTGTCATAAACCAAAGCACGAGGACAAAGGGTACCAGCGTCCGGGCCATAGGCCTTTTTGACAGTATCCCCGCCAGAAAACGCTTCTTAAAACGGGAAGGGACCGAGGCAAGCCTCTGTAAACAGGCCTTTCTGGACAAGGCCGTGGCCTTTCCCGGCATTACATTCCGTTTTTATCAGGAAGGAAGACTCGTCTGCTTTCTGCCTGAGGCGGCTTCATTGAAGGAACGTTTCGCGGCAGCCCTGCTGCCCGAGAGGGAAGCGGGCTTTCTCCATGGAATTGATACGGCCGGTGAAGGCTTCCGTGTCAGCATTGTCGCGGGGGGGCCTGAACTCTACCGCAGCGACAGGCGTCTGCAGTATATATTTGCCAACGGCAGACGCATTCAGGACTTCAGCCTGCAGCAGGCCCTGGAATACGGTTTACAGGGCTGGTTCCCCAACGGAGTCCACCCGGTTGGAGCGGTATATGTAACGGTGGAACCTCATCTTGCGGACTTTAACATACATCCTGCCAAGCGGGAAGTCCGCTTCAGCAATGCCGGGATGATACATCACGCAATAACAGAAACATTGTTGAATTTTGCGCGGCACGGAAGCCTTAAAAGCAGGGAACAGGGAGAACCGGTTTCCCTTTTTACGGTTCATGAGAAGGACGAAGAGGGTTTTTCCGCAAAACTTGCCATGGAAGCCCTGCTGGAAAATCCGCCTGTTTTCGCTTCTCCGCCCGGGGCCGCGCCCCGCCCGGAAACCCTGCGGCCTGGGACAGAGCCCGGTTTTGGGGCGGAACAGAGAGACAGCTTTGCGGCGGAGAAAGCCCCCCCTTACCCCATAAAACTTGCCGGACGCCTGTTCGGCCTATTCATTCTGGCTGAAGCCGGAGACACCCTCTACATCATCGATCAACACGCCGCCCATGAACGCATACTGTTCGACCGCTTTATGGCGGAACCCTTCCCCGCGCAGGAACTGCTGGTTCCAATCCCCTTCGACACGGAAAGTGAAGAGGACGACCGCTTTCTGCAGTCGAAAGAGGCGGAACTGGAAAAGCTCGGCATCCGCATAACAAGGAAAGACGAATCCTGGAGCATTGAAGCCCTGCCCGCAGGCTGGGGCCTTGGCGACAGAGAAACAGTACAGAAACTGAAGGAACTAAAAAACGCAGGAGAAAACGCCGCCCGCCGCTGGGCCGCCACCTGCTGCTGCCGCAGCGCAATAAAAGACGGCGACTGGCTGGACGACAAGACCGCCCTCTCTCTGGCGGAAACGGCCCTGTCTCTCCCCGACCCCCACTGCCCCCACGGCCGCCCCGTCTGGACGGAGATAAGCCGGGAGGCCCTGCTTAAGGCGGTAAAGAGAGCGTAGCGGCATTTTCAATAAGACAGAACCCATGATATACTCTCCCGAAGGCCTTCAAAATTGAAATATTTCCTTTCCACTGCCGGTTTACTGTTTTTTCTCTGCAGCTGCGCCGCCCCGGCTCCGGATGTCCGGACAAATCCCTTTTACATTGATCTCAATAACTATCCCCTGTATGTAAAAAACGGTTTTGATCCCGCCAGCGCCGCCGCTCCGGATCTTGCCGACGCTTCCTGGCTGATAAAGAGGCCCGAAGAACGGGGGGTGTCAAATATTGAAGTTCTGGGGCTGCCGGAAAGCCCTGAACGTTTTTTTCTTTCCCCCTTCAGGGAAAAAATCAGGGAATACACCATGGTGATACCCTTTACCGTAAACCCGGAACAGTTTGCCTACATTAACGGGAAAGCGCCCTTCCAGTCGGGGATTTTTTTGGCCTCTCTGGGAGACAACTGGGAAATATTCCTCAACGGCAGCCTGATCAAATCCGAGGTTCACCTTGATGAGGAGGGGCAGATCAGATCCGGCAGGGGCTGGCGCTATGTTTCAATCCCCCTGGACAGATCCTTTTTTGTCCGGGGAACCAATATTCTGAGCTTCCGTATTATTGGGATGCCTCACGCCGATGTAACGGGCATGTGGTACGATGGCCCCTATTATATTGGCGACTATGAAACCATCAGGAAAGATCACGATGAATCCGTGGAGCTGTTTATCTGCGGGGCCTACGTACTGGTGGGGATTTATCATTTTCTGATCTTTTTGACCAGGCCCAAATACCGGGACAACCTTTATCATAGCGTCTTTTCAATTCTCCTTTCGGCTTATTTTTTGATGAGAAGTAACACCATCTACCGTTTTATCCCAAACTCCAATGTTAGTTTCAGGATTGAATATCTAAGCCTCTATCTGCTGCTGCCCCTGCTGTCGGCCTTTTTGGAACATCTTAATTTTGAAAAAACTACGGGAATCAGCAGGGTATATATGGGGATATCTCTTTTTTTCGCCGTGATACAGGCCATATTCCCCCACCCCTTTGGGGATGACCTCCTTCATGTATGGTGGGCCTTCGCCCTTTTTGGACTCATCTATACCATTGGATACGATATAGTGTATGTGTTCTGCCGGAATATCCGTGTCCGGTGGAAAACCGCCGGAAAGCGTTCCTATCCGGAAGCTTTCTGGAAATCCCTCATTGGAACTCCCCTGGGGAACGTCATCATCGGAAGTTCCATCATGTGCGTTACCGCTGTTATTGATGTCGTCAGCAGCATTAATTCACATTATGGCATCGTCAAGGTCAGCAAGTACGGCGTCTTTATTTTCACCATGACCACTGCCGTTATTCTTGCCCAGCGCTTCGGCAGGATGTTCCGCCGTCTTGATGAGGCGAACCTCCTCCTGGAAAAATCAAATCTGAACCTGGAGGCCACGGTACAGGAACGAACCCGGAAACTGGAACAGCAGACCGAAGTGGCAAAATCCGCGTCCCGGGCAAAAAGCGTCTTCCTTGCCCGGATGAGCCACGAGATCCGTACCCCCCTCAACGCGATACTCGGCCTTTCGGAGGTGGAACTCCAGGATGAACTGCCGGGCAGAACCCGGATCAATCTGGAAAAAATTTATCACTCCGGTTCCCACCTGCTGGAGATTGTTAACGACATCCTGGATATCTCAAAGATAGAAACGGGAAATTTTGAAATATTTCCGGCGGAATATGAATTTGCGGGAATGATCAACGATGCGGTCCAGCTTAACATCGTGCGGATCGGTTCAAAACCCATTGAGTTCAAGCTGGAACTGGACGAAACCATTCCCTCAAAACTCTACGGCGATGAACTCCGGCTCAAGCAGATACTGAATAATCTTCTCTCCAACGCCTTCAAGTACACCGAAGAGGGCGAAGTCCGCCTCTGCATAAGTTGGGAGAAAAGGGAAGACGCGGCGCTGATCTGTTT
>JAITES010000093.1 GCA_031281925.1 Treponema sp.
CTGCCCCAAACTTTTTTTCCTCCCGCCATGAGGGGAAGATAGTACACCAAATGCCCATGAGGTTTGGGATTATCTTCATTGCAGGTTGAATGTTTATCTTCCTCCCAGAATCCCTGGGCAAAAATACCGTTATAGAGATTGCGTTCCCAATAATCGGCATATTTGGACTCTCCGGTCCAGCGGTAGAGATACTGACTTAGGCGCATCATGTGATACACTACACAGTGTTCCTGATTCATATCCGAGAGGCGGGCGGACTGCTTAAATGGAGGCGTCCAGATTTCCCCATCGGTCTGTCCGCCGGTAACAAACATGCCCCGGTTGTCTACTGCGCTCTTCCAGTAAGCCTCGGCTATATCCCGGTAACGCTGCTCTCCGGTAACTTCATAGGCCCGGGCGGCGCCCAGTATTTCGGGAATGGAACTATTTGCATGCATATTGGTAAGCGGATCTTTTCCGGTCAATAGCGGTTCATAAAGATGGGGACGCTCATAGCGGTGAATCAGATCCAGATATTTTTGCTCTCCTTTAACTCCGTAAAGATCAGCCCAAATCTCAAGGATGCCGCCGGTTTCTTCAAAATCCATCATTTCATCCATGGTTTCCCTGGAAATATCATCCGTGAAATCGTGAAACCAGGAACCGCATCCATCAAGCACTGTGAGGGCAGTCTCGTTACCGCAAATGGTATACATATCGAAGAGGCCCATCATAACCTTGTGGCATACATACTGGGGCGCCCAAATACGTTTTCCCTTCTTTAGCCAGTGGAGATATTTTTCCGGTATCGGGAAAGCCCATTGACCGCCGTTTTCTTTTTGGCAGCGGGCAATCTCGCTGACCAGGAAATTTGCCTTTTCCAATAATTCCTTATTTCCTGTTTGTACCGAAAGACGGGCAGCAGCAGAAAGCCAATGCCCGGTAAAAGTACCCCGGATTTGGCTGAAAATCGAATCCCAGCCCCAGTGGACATCGGTCTTTTTTACAGTCCAATTGATGAGGCCCGCCTCGTAATAAAAGGGCAAAAGCAGATTTTCGTTTTTAAGGCTTAAAAGATATTTCAGGTTGCGCTGCATTTTTGTTTTTGCTATACCATCCAGGAGCTCTGTTTTTCCGGCACTGTTAAAGAAAAAATCCATTATTATCCTCCACTGAGAATAATAATATTAACAGGCTTACAGATAAATGTCAAGAAAATTTTGCAGTATTACTGTCATGTTATTTTTCAATATGTTAGAAATAACAAGGCTTCTATGTTTCCTGTACAGGTACTTTCTTCTTTGGAGAAGCGTTCTCCATAAACCTGAACTGTGAATTGTAGAGTTCCCTGTAGAGCCCTCCTCCGGCAAGGAGGGATTCATGGGTTCCTTCCTCCCGGATACCGGTGTCATCGATCACCACGATACGGTTCGCGCTGCGGATCGTGGAGAGCCGGTGGGCAATTATCAAAGTAGTCCGGCCTTTTGACAGTTCTTCCAGCGCATGCTGAATCTTGAGTTCCGTGGCGCTGTCCAGAGCGCTGGTGGCTTCGTCAAGGATCAGTACGGGCGGATTCTTGAGAAAGATCCTGGCTATGCTCACACGCTGTTTCTGGCCTCCCGAAAGTTTCAGCCCCCTCTCCCCTACCATCGTGTCGTAGCCTTCGGGAAATTTAATGATGTCCTCGTGTATCTCCGCCCGTCTTGCGGCTTCCGCGATCTCCTCCTGGGAAGCGTCGATTCTCCCGTATGCAATGTTCTCCCGTATGCTTCCGGCAAAAAGGAACACATCCTGCTGTACAATTCCAATGTTCCGCCTGAGGCTGTCCAGAGTCAGGGAACGGATATCCTTGCCGTCGATAAGAATTGAGCCCTGCCGGATCTCGTAGAAACGGGGCAGCAGGTGGCACAGTGTTGTCTTGCCGCCTCCGGAAGGCCCGACCAGGGCGCAGGTTGAACCGGCGGGAATCTTCAGGTTTACATGTTCAAGAACAGTAATATCGTTGTTGTAGGCAAACGTTACGTCGCGGTATTCGATATCGCCTTTTACATTTGTCAGGACCTGCGCATCGGGAGAATCGATTATGTCAGGTTCTATCCGCATGATTTCCACAAAACGGCTGAAGCCTGCCATGCCGGTGCTGAACTGTTCTACAAAACTCTGGAGTCTCCTGACAGGCTGCAGAAAGGCTGCCACAAAGAGGTTGCAAGTGATAAGTTCGGAAAGCGTCATGCGCTGCCTCATGATAAGGAAGCCGCCCAAAGCGATAACAAGCACAACGAGTAAGTGAGACATAAACTCTATGCTGGAATTGAAGGTCGCCATGATTCTGTAATAGCTCTTCTTTGCATCCTTGAAGTTTTCGTTTCCGCCGTGGAATTTGCTTGTTTCAAAATCTTCATTGGTAAATGCCTTGGCTACCCTTGCGCCGGAGATGCTGGATTCAAGGGATGCATTTATCTCGGCGGTTCTCTCCTTGACCTTCCGGGAGGCCTTCATCATGTTGCTCCGGGAATACAGGGTAACAAGGGCCATGAGGGGCACGGCTACCAGGAGCATGAGGGCCATCTCCCAACGGATAAAGAAAACCAGAACAAAGGCCCCGGCGAGGGTAAGGAAGGAAATAAAAACATCTTCAGGGCCGTGGTGGGAAAGTTCGGTCACTTCAAAGAGATCGGTGGTGACGCGGCTCATGATCTGCCCGGTGCGGTTGTTGTCATAAAATGAAAAGGAGAGGCATTGAAGATGGTTAAAAAGATCCCGGCGCATATCCGCCTCGATATAGGCCCCCACGGTATGACCCCAATAGGTAACAAAATAGGTACAGCCCATACGGAAGAGGTAGAGGATGACCATGAGGCCGGCCATGACAAAGAAGAAAACATAAAGCCGTCCGGGAAGCAGTTTGTCGATGGTATATTTGGTCATCATGGGAAAGGCGAGATCGCTGACCGCTATCAGGAACGCGCAGAACATGTCCGCCGCAAAGAGTTTCCAGTGGGGACGGTAGTAGGACGCAAAGATACGCAGGAGAGGTTTGTTAAAATCTGAAAAATGTGGCATAATGTCTATACTATCATATTGAAGGAGTTTATATGAAGACAGCGGTCATCTATTATTCCCTGGACGGGAATTGCCGGCTTGTTGCACAGATGCTCAGGGAAGAACTGGGAGCGGATCTGTTTTCCATAGAGACACTTGATTCCAAAAAACGCAAGGGGCTGTCCAAATTTGTCTGGGGCGGGAGGATGGTGTTTACCCATAAGGAGCCTCCGCTAAAGCCTTTGACGGTCGATCCTGCCTCCTACGATCTTCTGATCCTTGGCGCTCCGGTCTGGGCCGGCAGTCCTGCCCCGCCCATGATGAGTTTTCTTGCACAGGAGGCAATCCCGGCAAAAAAGAGGCTTGCCCTCTTCTGCTGCCACATGGGCGGCATGGGCAAGGCCCTGGAAACCTTCAAGAGCCGTCTTGCAGGAAATGAGATAGTAAGTACAAAGGATTTTATAAGTCCGGAAAAACAGACGGCGGAAAATTTGCAGGCAGCGGTAAAGGAATGGACGCTGGCTCTTAAAGGCTAGAGAGAATCGTCCCGCCGCCTACTACGCAGCTGCCGTCGTACATCACCGCTGCCTGTCCCGCCGTGACTGCCCGCTGTGCTTCATCAAATTCTATCCTGATCTCGTCCGGGCCGCATTGTTCCGCCGTAGCCCCCTGTTCCTTTTGCAGATAGCGTGTCTTCACCTTTACATGCATGGGTTTTTCCATACGTTCAAAGGGGATCAGATTGATGTCCCTGATCCTGAGGGACTTTGAATAGAGGCTTGTTTCTGGCCCCAGCGTTACCGTGTTATTCCGGATCGATTTTGCGGCAACATACACCGGCTCGTTACAGGCCACCGCAAGGCCGCGGCGCTGCCCAAGGGTATAGCGGGCAAGGCCCCGGTGCCGGCCGATTACCTTCCCCTGCATGTCGATGATATCTCCCTCTTCCAGAGACTTTCCGGTCCAGCTTTCGATAAAGGCGCCGTAGTCCCCGGAAGGAACAAAACAGATATCCTGACTGTCGTTTTTTTTTGCGGTGATAAAATTCTTTTCTTCCGCAATGGAACGGACGCGGGCCTTGCTCATGGCCCCCAGGGGGAAGAGTGTCCGCCGCAGTTCATCCTGGCTGAGCATATAGAGCACATAGCTCTGATCCTTTTGAAGGTCTTCCGCTTTTTTCAGAAGGAAGCGGCCCGAAACAGTATCCCTTTCAATTTGCGCATAGTGTCCTGTAACAAGTCTGTCGAAACCCAGTTGGTCCGCCCGCTGAAGCAGGGCTTTCCATTTGATGAAACGGTTGCAGTCAATGCAGGGATTGGGCGTCTGGCCGCGCATATAGGTTTCCACAAAGGGGCGAATCACGTGCGCTTCAAATTCTCCGGTAAAGTTGAGGACATAGTGGGGAATGTCCAGACGCCAGGCTACCTGCCGGGCATCGTTTATGTCTTCCAGCGAACAGCAGCGGGAACCGCCTGAGTAGAGTTTAAGTGTGATGCCGATACATTCGTAGCCTGAATCCAGCACGAGGGAAGCTGCAACAGAACTGTCCACCCCGCCCGACATGGCGATGACAGCTTTACTGTTCACAGGGACGCGACGGAAGCGTTGACCGCCTCCTCACAGCTCCTCATCGCCAGAATGGTTTTTTCGATCAGGGTATCCAGTTCCCAGCCGAGAAGGGCGGCTCCCTGCGTTATCACTTCACGGGAACAGCCTGCGGCAAAGGCAGGGGTCTTGAATTTTTTCTTTACCGATTTAAGTTCCAGATCCATGGTGCTCTTTGAAGGCCGGATAATGGCGCAGGCCCAGATAAGGCCGGTCAATTCATCTGAGGCAAAAAGGATCTTTTCCATGAGATGTTCCGGTTTGGCGTCCACCGTGGTAAGCCCGTAACCATGGCTTACCACCGCATGGATCAGTTCTTCACTGGCTCCGCCTGCACGGAGCAGTTCCGGCGCCTTGAGACAGTGCTCCTGCGGAAACTCTTCAAAATCGATGTCGTGGAGAAGCCCCACGTTTCCCCAGAACTCTTCTTCGGAGGCAAAGCCCATCTCCCCGGCATACCACTTCATCACTCCCTCTACGGTCAGTGCATGCTGAAGATGAAAAGCGTCCTTGTTGTATGTGCGTAAAAGATCCCAGGCTTCTTGCCGGGAAAGACCTGCCTTACTCATGATCCGATAGTAGCGCCAATGAGGAATAATGACAACTGTCCTTCCGCGGCCGGCCGCGGTTCCAAAACCGTGCTCTGAAACCTCGCCGGGTTTTGGGACAAACTCAATAGTTCTGGGCGCGGATCTGGAAGTAAGCCTTGGGATGCTTGCAAACCGGACAGAGTTCAGGGGCCTTCTTTCCGATAACAATGTGGCCGCAGTTGCTGCACTGCCAGACCTGATCCCCGTCCCGGGAGAACACAAGGCCGCCTTCGATATTGGAAAGAAACTTCAGGTAGCGTTCCTCATGCTCTTTTTCAATCTTTGCGACTCCTTCCATCTGGGTGGCAATCTGGGCAAAACCTTCTTCCCTGGCGGTCTTGGCAAAGCCTGAATACATGTCGGTCCACTCATAGTGTTCCCCGGCGGCGGCATCCTTGAGGTTTGCCGTGGTTGCCGGAACCTCATCGCCATGGAGGTATTTGAACCAGAGTTTGGCGTGTTCCTTTTCATTTCCGGCGGTTTCCCGGAAAATGGCCGCCAGCTGCACATAACCGTCTTTCTCCGCCTTTGAGGCATAGTAGAGATACTTGGTATGAGCCTGAGATTCGCCTGCAAAGGCGGTCTGCAAATTTTTCCAGGTCTGGGAATCCTTTAGTTCCATTGTTTTCTCCTATATAAAGTTGAGGCAGCGCCTCTTAATAGTGAATTTTATAACATGATTGTCTTCCCTGCAATAGACTTGCCCGGAACCAATTTGACATTTTGGAACAGCCTCATCTATTATAGAACAATGAAGCACCCACTCCGCCTTCTGGCTATATCTTTCTATATTCTTGCCGCCGGTATTATTATCGCATGTTCCGGGCAGAAAAACGTTTCCGGGGATTCCCTCCGGCGGAACGGTGAAGAATACGATTATTCGGTTTCGCCCGCCGTCTTTGCGGACAGCGGTCTTGAGTATGCCACTGCAGAAGAGGCGGAACGGGCTTTTACCCTGGATTACCGCCTCCAGCACGGGGAGCCGGAATCCTTTGCGGAGACCCTGAGCGCGGAGGATCTTATGCAGGGAACGGCCTCTCCGGGTACGGGAAGAAGCGCTTCCGTCATTCCCGGCCTCCGCAAGCTTGCCGCCTACAAAACCTCATACTTCGATCCTGAAAAGGAAACCGCGCGGAAGCGGGAAATTGAGGAAGCCCAGGAAAGGGCTCTGCTCTCTTCGAGACCCGCTGATGCGGAGAATGAGGCCCTCAGCGTCATTGACTGGGGGCCAAGGGGTAAATTTTCGGCTGCCGTACAGAGACCCTCCATATACGTCATGTTTTCCTCTCCCATGGTTCCGCTTGCCGGCCTGGGAAAGAAAAGCGATACATCTCCTGTCATGAGCATAGACCCTCCCCTGAAAGGCAGTTTCCGCTGGTACGGGACAAGCTTTCTCAGTTTTGAAGGAGACGAACCCTGTCAGAGCCAGCAGCAGTACACAATCACTGTTTCCGCCAACGCCCAGTCTCTTTTCGGACAGAAGATAAGCGGAGAACGGATCTTTAAATTTGAAACGGAAACCCTGGGCATCAAACAGCTCATTATCGGTGAAGAGTACCGGAAGAAAACCGGGTTCTACTTTGCGGAAAACGCCGTTCCTCCCGAAGCGGCCAAAGAGATAACCCTTGTTTTTAACTATCCTGTGCGCCTTGAGGATATTTCACCGTATCTTGAGATCAAAACCGCCGCGGGCGGAGAGAAAAACTTTACGCTCAGCCAGGAGGACGAAGGAAAACTGAAAGCACTATTGACAGGTGAAGTTGAGTTTGCCACGGAACTGTCAATCACGCTCAAAGCCGGCGCCAAATCCTTTAATGCAACACTCGGCTCTCCCAGGGATCAGGTGTACCGATTCAATACTCCGGGGTCTTTTATGGTAAGCCGCACAGAAAGACTGCCAAGTTACGGAAAGTATCTTAATCTTCTTGAAATATACTTCAGCTGCCCCCTCAACAGGGATAGTGTCAGGGGGCACATTCATACAACATTCAAAGACGGCAGAAATATTCCCTTCGACGAAAAGGATAATCTTGAAATCGAAGGCCGCATGCTCCGTGTATACAATCTTCCTGTCGGTTACGGCGATATTTTCAATATCACCATAGACGCCGAAACGGAAGACATGTACGGCAGAAAGCTTACCAGGCCCTATACCGCCGAGATCAGAGTTCCCGATGAACCGCCTCCGGTGGGAGAAGTCAGATTCCTCACATGGAACGGCAGCCACAGGATGCTGGAAGCACAGTTCAAGCCCCGTTTCCTCTTTGAATACAGGAACATTGCGCCGGGGGGCTGGTATGAACTCGGTAAACAGGACAACCCCTTTTCCCGGGCGGCAGAACCGCTGCGTTTTTACCTGAAGCCGGGAGAAAAAAACTACCGCTACTTTGAAGAGATCGACCTTTCGCCGTACCTTAACGAACAGGGGAAAGGCTTTGTGTTCTTCAATGCGGATGTAGCCCTCCTCAGCAATCAAAAGCGCAAGAATTCCGAAGAATTTGTGATCTACCAGCAGGAAAACGAAACCAGTATCCAGGTAACGGATCTGGGCATTACGGCGCGTTACGGTTTTAACAAGGCAACAGTACTGGTGTCGAAACTTTCAACGGGGGAACCGGTTGAAGGCGCAAGAGTACGGCTTCTCTCTCCCCAGGATCTGGAAGCAGGCTATGCCGGTATACCGGAACTGGAAGACTTCGGCAATGCCCTTACGGACAGCTCGGGGCTGGCCGTGATCCCGCTTGAAACAGGACTGCTCAGAAACAGTACCATGGGGGAATACTCCTATGAGCCTCCATATATTTTGGCGGAAAAAGACGGGGACATGGCTGTTTTTGACGCATCCTCCCATAACCTGTGGGCCTTCGGCGTCTATGCCTCTTCTCCCCAGCGGGCCGAAGAAGTCAAGGCCGTTACCTTTCTCTTTTCCGACCGGGGGATCTATAAACCCGGGGAAGAACTGTCCTTCCGGGGAGTTGACCGGAGTCTGGTACTGGGAATGTACACGATCTATCAGGGTTCATACACGGTGACCCTTGAAGAAGATTCCTACGACAGTAACACTGTTTCTGCCATCGAGGGGGAAGTTTCCGGTTCGGGCGGCTTCTACGGGAAAATTGTTCTGCCCGATGAACTCAGGCCCGGCTCCTACCGGCTTGTATACCGCCGCAGCAACGGTTCCGGTAATTCAAACATTACGGCAAGCCACCCGGTACAGGTTGCCTTCTTTGAACGGCTTAAATTTCAGGCTTCTGTCAGCAGACCGGAAGCCCAGGTGATCGCCGGGGAGGACATCTCCGTAAGTCTTTCGGCCTCCTATCTTTCCGGTGGAAGCCTTGCCGGTTCCTCCTGGGAAAGTTACTGGTACCGCCAGTCTGTCCGCTACAGACCGGAAGGCGCTGCGGCAAGCTCCTATAGTTTCGGCCCCTTCAATGCCTACGACGGTCAGAGAAACATTGATTCTGCCCGGGGCGCTCTGGGCGCGGACGGGACAGCCCAACTCAAAACAAAAACAGAGGGACAAACCCAGACAGGCGCCCCCTACCGCTACTCGGTGGAGGCCAGCGTTACCGACATCTCAGGTCAGATGATCTCCGCAGGGCAGTCGGTGATAGTGCATCCCGCTTCCTTTTATCTCGGCCTTGCACGGGCCGGAAAGGCGGGCTTTGCCAGAAAGGGAGAAGAGGTTTCTTTTGACTACATTGCCCTGACTCCTTCCGGAGAGAAAGCCGGAAAGAATCTCTACCTTGCAAGCGGAGAAGACGCGGGGAAAATGAATCTGGAACTCATCCGCGAGGACTGGAACCGGGTTCAGCAGCAGGGAGTGGGAGGCTATATATACGATCAGTATGTACGGGATCTTGTAACGGAGGACAGCAGAAAGCTGAACCTTGAAGAAAAAGGCAGTTTCAGAGTAAAGCCTTCCGGGGCAGGCTACTATACCATCCGCATATCTTCCCGGGACAGGGAAGGCCGGCAGATCATAACGGAAAGCAGTTTCTATGTCACAGGTTCCGGCGGAGGTTACTGGGATCGCAATAACGCTGCGGAACTGCGCCTCATTCCCGACAGGAACCTCTACGATCCCGGAGAAACGGCAACAGTAATGCTGCAAAGCGTAATCCCTTCGGGCTGGTATCTGATTACCGTGGAAAGGGAGGGGATCTTTACCGAAGAAGTCCGCCGCTTCACGGAGCCTGTCTCCACTTTTGAAATTCCTATTGCCGCAAATTATGTGCCCGTGGTCTATGTTTCAATATCCTCCTATTCGGTACGGGGAGGCCCCCCCAGCCACAACTACGGCAGTCCCGATCTGGATAAACCAAAGGGTTACTTCGGCGTTACAAAGGTCTTTGTCAACAAGCGGATCAAGGCTTTTACCGTAAAGGTGGAAAGCGACAAGAAAAGCTACCGTCCCGGTGAAGAAGTAAATATAACGCTGAAGGCCGAAAGGGGCGGCCAGCCCCTCTCCGGCGCGGAACTTACGCTGATGGCGGTAGACAGGGGAGTGCTGGATCTTATCAACTACCACGTACCCGATCCGATAAACTATTTTTATGATGAAGAACGTTTCCCCCTTTCGGTACGGGGAGGGGATTCCCGTTCCTGGCTCATGGATCCTGTTACCTACAATGTCAAGAATCTTGCGGGCGGCGATGAAGGCAAACTGGAGGAGAGGAAGGACTTTAACCCCACCGCAGTCTTTGAGCCGATGCTTCTGACCGGCAAGGATGGTACGGTACGCTTCAGTTTCCGCCTGCCCGACACTCTTACTACCTATCGTTTAACGGTTTTCGGCGTGATGGGAGATCTCTTTGCCATCAGGGAAACCGAGATTGCCTCCCAGAACAGAATCAATGTCCGGGAAGTATTGCCCCGGCGCTTGAGGGAACGGGATACCGCGGAAGCAGGAGTCCTGATCAGCAATCTTGACGGAAAAGCCCACAAGATCTCCGTATCGCTTGGCATAGCCCCTCCACGGCAGGAATTAAACAATCCTTCGGGCCGGATCAAGGTTCCCGGAGAAGCCTTTGTAGACGGCAGGAATGAACACACCATTACTGTTCAAAGCGGGGAAAACGCGGTTGTTTATTTTGATCTTGCCGCGCAGAAAGAGGGAACCGTAGCCCTTGAATTCAGCATAAAAAGTGAAATTCTCAACGAAAAACTGGTAAACGAGATCCTGATAGAGCATCCCTATGTCAGGGAAACGGTAAGCAGCATAGGTGTAGTTTCGGGAATGGACGAAAACGGAAAACCGGTTTCCGGCCGGACTTCTTCACGGGAACTCATTGTAATTCCCGGCTTTGCCGATAACGGCGTGGGTTCCCTTTCCCTGAGCCTTGACGCGACCCGCCTGAGCCTTCTTGAGGAAGCGGTAAAATATATGTTCCACTATCCCTATGGCTGCATGGAACAGCGGAGCGCGGCGGTGCTTCCCCTTGTTATATTCGGTGAATACCTGGATATATTCAAACTTAACAGTGAAGTTGCCGATCCCAGAGCCGCTGTTGAAACGGAACTGAAACGCTGGGTCAATGTCCAGCTTCCCGGCGGAGGATTCCCCTACTGGCCCAGCGGAACAAGAGCAGATCTGTATGTAAGCATCAGGATTGCGCATATTCTGGCGCTGGCAAAGATAAAGGGCTATAATGTTCCTGCGGCCCTGAAAATCGACGATCTTGGCAAATATATCGAACAGAATCTCTACCGGTTCAACCAGGGAGATGATTCATACTACTATGTATCATACCTGGACTCCTACGGGATGTATGTACTTTCCCTGCTTGGAAGAAGCGTCGATCCTGCCAGGCTTGCGGAACTCCTTGCCAGGGATAATGTTGACGCTTCAGTCCTTTCGTTTACAGGCCTCTCGTACCTCCATCTGGGCCGCAAGAGTGATGCCCAAAAGACCGCCGAACGCCTTCGGAACCTGATGCGCCTCACCGCCCGCGGAGTAGACATAACCGATCCCATGGATCGTTACCGGTACCGCTACTACGGCGGCTCTATAGAACAGTTGGCCCTGAGCCTGGAATTTTTCTCCCAACTGTATCCGGGAGACACTATCAATACCCGTCTGCTTCACAGCCTTCTGGAAAGCAAGCGTTCCGCAACTTACTGGGAGAGCACCGCGGTAACGGTGCGTGTCCTTTCGGCAGTTGACGCCCTTATCCGCAGTGAAAACCTTGCCTCTACCGATCTTGAAGCCTCATCCCGAATCGGCGGCGCAGAACTTCTGTCGGGCGCCTTCAAGGGTCTTGCCGCCCTTCCGAAAAGCGGAAGCTTTGACTTCAGGACTTCCCCCCTCAATTCCCTGCAGCGGGACGCGCTTATCCCCCTGGAATTTGAAAGAAGGGGAAGCGGAAACCTCTACTACTCGGCGTCTTTGAGTTATGCCCTGCCGCCGGAACTGCAAAGTTTCCGGGATGAGGGGCTCGGTGTCTTCATGAGTATCCGGAACCTTGAGGGGGAAGAGATAAACGGTACCGCCCTTGAATCGGGCAAAACATACCGGGCCAGGGTAAGGCTCTCCTCTAGCCGCGACAGAAACTATGTGGCCCTGCGGATACCCGTTCCCTCGGGAGCGGAGATCCTCGATCCGGGAATGGTAAGTACTCCGCGTTACGAAGAATTAAACGACAGCGAAAGGGGCCTTGAGGGGAGACGGGGAGCATGGCTTTCCAACAAGGTTATTCTGGACAACGAGATACAGTATTTCTGGGACAGCTTTGCCAAAGGTGAAAGTACGGTAGAGTTCCTCTTCAGGACCCCGAGGCGTGGAGTCTACCCCACCCCGCCGGTGCAGGCGGAATGTATGTATGAGGGTGAGATCTTCGGCCGCAGCCAGGGCCTGCTCTACACCATTGAGTAAACCCTCTCCATTGCCGCCGCATCTTCGCAGGCGTGCGCTTCACAAGCGCGCGGGCCTGGCCGCAGCAATACTGTTGGGCCTCCTGCTCTTTCTGTGGCTTCTTGTCCGTTACTCCCCCTACCCGGAGCTGAAACGGTTTCAGGAACGTCCCTGCAGCATCCGTATTTACGATCGCAACGGTGAACTGCTGCAGATCACGAGCCTTGAGGACGGACTCCGCCGGGAATACTGCCCCCTGGAAGAAATGCCGCAGATCCTCCGGTCGGTTTTTATTTTTTCGGAAGACGCCCGCTTTTACCGGCACTTCGGCGTAGATATTCCCGCAATTTTCAGGGCGGCCTGGCTTAACTTCAGACAAAAACGGCTTGCAAGCGGAGCTTCCACCATCACCATGCAGCTTGCCCGCCTGATAAGCGCGGCCTCTTCGGGAACAGAGCGGGGCCGTTTCCCGCTCTACGGCCGGAAACTTGCGGAAGCGATCAATGCGCTGCGGCTTGAAGCCCGGCTTTCCAAGGATGAGATCCTCGAACTGTACCTCAATTCCCTGCCCTTCGGCTTTCAGACCGAAGGAGCGGCTTCCGCAGCGCGGAACTTTTTTGCATCGGATCTCCAGAGACTCTCTCCTGCGGAGATCTTCTGCCTCGCAGTCATTCCCAGGAGGCCTGCGGCCTACAACCCCCACAATCAATGGGAAGCCTGTGTACAGACGGCAGAAAATCTGCAGAAACGCTACAGCCTCTCCCCTTCCGCAGAACCTCTGGCGGCCGCAGTAAGCGCGGAAGACTTCAGGTTTGCAGCGGGCAGGGTTAAACGTTTCGATTATCCTCTGGAAGTTCCCCACCTGATCCGCCATATACGGAACGAAGCCTTCTATCCCCAAAGGGGGGATCTCCGTCTTTCCATAGATCTCTCCCTGCAAAAACGCATCGAAACCCTGATAGCCAGAGATGTGCAGCGTTACTACAGTCAGAGGCTCAACACCGGGGCCGCCGTTGTGCTTGACAATGCTTCAGGCGAAATCCTCTCATGGGTGGGCAGCGCCGATTACGGTAACGAGGAACATGCAGGACAGATAGACGGCGTGCTGGCCCTGAACCAGAGCGGCAGCAGCATGAAACCGTTTCTCTATGCCCTTGCCCTCGAAAAAGGCTTCAAGCCTACCGATGTGATTGCCGACATACCTCTCCAGTTCGGTTCGGAGGAACTGTACTTCCCCCGGAATTTCAATAATCGCTACAATGGCCCCATGCTTTTCCGCTCCGCGCTGGCTTCAAGCCTCAATGTTCCTGCGGTGTATCTTCTCTACCGTTTGGGACTTCTCAATTATATAAACTTTCTCCGCTCTCTTGGTTTTTATTCCCTCAAAGACGCCGAAGAAAAGGCGGGCCTTGCCCTTGCTCTGGGAGACAGCCCCGTAAGCCTTCTCGAACTGTGCAGGGCGTTCAGCATCTTCCCCAATGACGGCGCCCTGATTCCCCTCAGCTTCCAGGCCGGCCTTGCCTCATCTTCCCCGGTTACAAATCCTGTTTCCCAGGATACGGCAAGACTCATCAGTTCCATGCTCTCGGACAGGAACGCACGGGTTCTCGGTTTCGGCAGGGCGGGGAATTTTTCTACACCCTTCCAGGCCATCTTCAAAACAGGAACGGCAAACCAGTATCAGAGCATTGTCGCGCTGGGGGCCACGCCCCGCTACACCGCCGCCGTATGGATGGGAAATTTTACCGGAGAAACCGTAATCGGCAAAACAGGCAGCTCCATCCCCGCGCTGATTGTCCGGGATACCCTTATATACCTGCAGGGAAACTCAGGCCCCGTATTCAGGGAACCTGAAAACTATTCCCCGAGGCGCATCTGTTCCCTCTCCGGCATGGAACCTACCGAAGCCTGCCCTTCCTCAATAACAGAATATGTGCGGCATGACACCGTTTTGGAAGGCTGTACCTGGCATTACCGGGAAGGGGGAAGGACACAGATACGCTATCCGCCTGAGTATCAGGCATGGTTTCTCTCCGGCAGCAGGGAAGGGGAACTTGATTACCGGGGCGCTCCCCTGGAGATTGTTTTGCCCCTGGACGGGGCTGTCTACTACAGGGGAGAACGCACAAACTCTGTCGGGCGGGAGGAAATCCCTGCGGAGATCACAGGCGGCGCGTTTGACGAAATTGAAGTCCGCTATGATGGTGCCCTCTTCAGCGTGGGGCGGCCTTTCCGTTTCTACCTTCCCTGCGAAGAGGGAGAGCACACACTGCAGGTGTTCTGCGGAGAAGAAACGGCGTCTGTCAGTTTTACTGTTGACCCTTCCTAAAGTTCATCCAGATTAAAAGGCGTTTCCTGATAGACAAAGTTGAGCCAGTTGCTGAAAAAAAGATGGGCATGGGCCCGCCAGCGCACGACCGGTTTCCGTGAAGGATCGTCCTGGGGATAATAATTTTTTGGCGGAGTGATGGGAAGCCCCTTTGCCAGATCCCTCCTGTATTCCCTGTCCAGGGTCAGGGGATCGTACTCAAGGTGGCCTGTAACATAAACCTCCCGGCAGTCCCGCGCGGTAACGATAAAAACCCCCGCTTCCCGGGTTTCCGACTGTATCGTCAATGCCGGGTGAGAGGCAATAGCATCCCTGTCGCTGGCCGTATGCCGGGACTGGGGAGCAAGAAATTCATCATCAAATCCCCGGAAGAGAGGGGAATACTGTTCGTTTACCTCATGCGGAAAAACGCCGAACAGTTTTGATGCGAGAGGCTTCTTGGGAATCCCGTAGCGGCGGTACAGGCCTGCCTGGGCTCCCCAGCAGATATGCATGGTGGAAAAAACATTCTTTCCCGAATAGTCTATTACCCCGGAAAGTTCTTCCCAATAATCCACCTCTTCAAAGGGAAGGGTCTCCACCGGCGCCCCGGTGATGATGAGACCGTCAAGACGCAGGCCGGAATTTACAATCTCTTCGGAATTAATATAGAATTTTTCAAGGTGTCCCGGAGGGGCGTTCTTCGAGTCGTGGCTTCCCATCCGTAAAAAAATAATATCCACCTGCAGGGGACTGTTCCCCAGCAGCCTGAGAACCTGGATCTCCGTGTCCAGCGTCGTGGGCATAAGATTCAACATTCCAACCTTGAGGGGCCGGATGTCCTGATGTTCCGCCCGGTCATTGGGCATTACAAAAACCCTCTCATGCTGAAGGGCGTCGAAGGCAGGCAAACTTCTTGGTATCTTTATAGGCATGGCTTACATATCATAACATATTCGTATATAATTTCAAGCAGCGCGGCCGTTTCACCGGAAACTGCGCTTCCGCGGCGGCCGGATTTCGGGAGACCTCGTTTACAAAAAGCCGGGCCTTGGTAGAGGATTAAATTTGGTGGAGGATAAAATGAACAGAGAAGAGCGTATCAAAGAACTCATTTCAAAAATGACTATCGAGGAGAAGGTCTCACAGTTAAGCTATACCAGCGCCGCCATACCAAGGCTGGGGGTTCCCGAATACAACTGGTGGAATGAATGTCTCCACGGCGTTGCCAGAGCCGGGGTGGCTACGGTATTCCCCCAGGCCATCGCCCTGGCAGCCACCTTTGACGAGGGCCTTGTTGAAGAAGTCGCCACCGCTATTTCCGATGAGGCGCGGGCAAAATACAATGAAGCGATTAAACGGGGAAACCGGGGCCAGTACTGGGGACTTACCTTCTGGACTCCCAACATCAACATCTTCCGCGATCCCCGCTGGGGCCGGGGTCAGGAAACCTACGGCGAGGATCCATTCCTTACCAGCCGCATAGGACTTGCCCTGGTACGCGGCCTGCAGGGTCCCGATCCTGAACACATGAAGGCTGCCGCCTGCGCCAAACACTTTGCGGTACACTCGGGGCCTGAAAAACTGCGTCACACTTTTGATGCGGTAGTCTCCAAAAAGGATCTCTTTGAAACCTATCTTCCCGCGTTCAAGGCTCTGGTGGAAGGAGGAGTTGAGACCGTCATGGGCGCCTACAACCGTACTCTGGGAGAACCCTGCGGCGGAAGCTACTATCTGCTTCGGGACATACTCCGCGGGGAATGGGGTTTCAAGGGCCATGTTACCTCCGACTGCTGGGCCATCCGGGATTTCCACGAATACCACAAGGTGACAAACAGCCCCGAAGAATCTGCGGCCCTGGCCCTCAATGCCGGCTGCGATCTTAACTGCGGCTGTACCTACCCCCAGCTTACCGTTTCCTACAGGAAGGGACTTGTAACCGAAGAGACAATCGATCGGGCGCTGACACGGCTCCTGCGGACCCGCTTCAAACTGGGAATGTTCGATCCTCCCGAACAGGATCCCTACTCCGGCATCAAGGGAGAGGTGATCAACTGCGAAAAACATCAGAAGCTGGCGCGCAGGGCGGCGGAGAAATCGATTGTTCTTCTCAGGAACAGCAAGGGCATCCTTCCCCTTGACGACAGCGCCAAACGCATCACCCTGGTGGGGCCCTGCGCCGCCAACCCGCATGTACTGTTCGGAAACTACTACGGCATCAGCCCCCGTTTCGTTACGATCCTCGAAGGACTCGGGCAGAAGGTGAGGGACAAATACGCCATCAACCTTGAATACCGCCACGGCTGCCTTCAGTACGAAGAGAACCATCCTGCCCGTTTCAGTTCCCAGGCCGGTTTCTTTACCGGCGCCGATACCGATCTCCTGATTGCGGTTATGGGCCTTGACGGTTCCATGGAAGGAGAAGAGGGCGACACCATCGCTTCCGATTCCAACGGCGACAGGGATACTATTGAGCTTCCGCCCTGGCAGCTCAAGTTTCTCCGTCAGTTGAAGGATACAGGCAAACCCGTCATCCTGATCCTTACAGGCGGCAGCCCCATTGCGATACCGGAGGATATTGCCGATGCGGTGATCTTTGCATGGTATTCCGGCGAAAAGGGCGGAGAAGTAATTGCCGACATAATCTTTGGGGATCTGAATCCCGGAGGCCACCTCCCCATCAGTTTCCCGGCTTCCACAAGCCAGCTTCCCCCCTACGAAAACTATGATATGAAGGGCCGGACTTACCGCTACATGACGGAAAAGCCCCTCTATCCCTTCGGCTTCGGTCTTTCCTATACCGGTTTCAGTTTTGATTCGCTTAAACTTTCAGCCGCCGCCATCCGCGCGGGCGAAAAAATAAAGGCAACAGTAAGCCTGTCAAACACCGGCAAACGGGACGGCGAAGAAGTGATCCAGCTTTACATCGCCAAAAAAGACCGCGCCGCCGATGATCCCATCTGTTCCCTGCGGGCCTTCAGACGGATCAATGTTCCTGCCGGAAAAACGGTAAGCGCGGACTTTGAACTTTCCTCATCGGCCTTTGAATCCGTAAATGCCGGCGGCAAGAGTGTTCTTGTTCCCGGCGACTACACGATCTATGCCTGCGATGCGGCTCCCGTGCCTGTATCCGTGGAGAGGGGCGCTCCAAAACCGGTTGAAGCTGTAGTTACGGTAAAATAGGCCGATCTTGGAAAAGAAAACAAAGCGGCTGCTTGGGGAATTCATAAAATTCGGCCTTACGGGCGTGCTGGGTACAGTAACAAATCTGGCGATATTTTTTCTCGGCGCGGATCTCCTGAAATTTCATGAGATCCCCGTCGGTATTTTTTGTTTTATCATTGCCGGTACCCAGAACTATTTTATCAACCATATATGGTCATTCAAAGAATACACAGGCGGGGAAACGATCAGGTTTCGCAAGTGGCTGCAATTCCTCTCCGGTTCCCTGGCGGGCCTTCTCCTCAATATATTGGTGATGAAACTTGTTCTCTATCTGTTTACTCCTCCCTATAAATTCATGGCCCAGGCCGTGGGCATCGCCGCAGGAATGGTACTCAATTTTACCATTTCAAAGTTTTTTGTTTTCCGGAAAAAACCTGAAGAAAAAGAAAGCGGGAATGATGAATAAAAAACACAATCATATGAGCTTCTTGCAAAACTCGGTTAGTTTTGCAAAAGCTCTTGCAGTTTTTCGCCCCAGGGGTTGCAAACCGGCATTTTTTAGAAGTTGCTCTTTCAAAACTGAAATTTTGAAAGAGCTTCTTTCCAGTGTTTTTAAGTTTACGCTTTCCGCGCCAATCACACAAGGCCCCGCGTTGCCTCATTGAAAATGTTACCGAAAATGGCTCATGCCTCAAATTGAAAATGTTACCCAAATTATAATAAGGACACTCAAAGGAGGGTGTCCGAATGGGGTTAACTATGAAAGAA
>JAITES010000134.1 GCA_031281925.1 Treponema sp.
CGGCCCGCGAAGGGGTAATTCTGGCCTTCGAGACCATGGAGACCCCCTTTATGGATACGGTGGAAAAGGCCATGTACTGGGTAAGGCGCTTTTCTTCCCCCTACCTGCAGGTATACCCGGACATCGGCAATATCACCAACGCCACCCTGCTCTACGGCTCGCCGGTATCCGCGGATCTGGAACAGGGCAGCGGGCATATCGCGGCGCTGCACCTTAAGGAAACAAAGCCCGGCGTCTACCGGGAAGTTCCCTACGGAACCGGACACGTCGATTTTGCAGCGGCGGCCAAAACCGCCCTCCGTCTGGGGGTAGGTCTCTTTGTCGGAGAGTTCTGGTATACCGGCGCGGAAAACTGGCGGGAGACCCTGTCGGAAAACAACCGGTTCCTCAGAAATGCCCTGGACGCCGGTCTTTCCCTTCTTTAGACAAGTCAAAGAAGACAAGTCAAAGATTGAAGCCAATAAGCCTGAACTTTCTTATGGTAGATTTCAACACAGTATTTCCCCTACGGCATCGGCTTCACCCGAATTCTCCACTGTGCTTATTCTGCATGTAAAGGCACTTCCCGGCAGGGGCCTCTCTTCTCCCGGAGCGCTTCTGCAGAGAAGCCTGAGATAGTTTTCCGATACCGCGTGGAAAAGACACGGATCTTCCCCGCTCTCACAAACCGCTTCTACACTGCGGCCCAGCCAGCGCTGTACATAGGCGGCCCTCCCCTGCCCGGCAAGTTCCATTAAAACCGCCACCCGCTTCCCCGCTTCCCTTTCGCTTACCAGGGGTTTCATGGAAGCTGCCGCCGTTCCCGGCCGCGGGGAATAGGGGAATGCGTGTATCCAGGCAAAACCGATCCGGCGGCAGAGTTCGACGGTTTCTTCAAAGTCTCTCTCCCCTTCCCCCGGAAAGCCGGTAATGATGTCGCAGGCCAGGAAGGGATCATCCTTCAGTTCCCGCAGCCGGGCCGCGGCCGCCTCAACGGTTTCGGGGCCGTAATTTCTCCCCATCCTTTTCAAAACCGCGGCGCTTCCCGACTGTACAGAAATATGAAAGTGGGATCGTATCCGTGTAGACCCGAGGATCTCAAAGAGATCCTCTGTCATTTCATCCGGTTCCAGGGAAGAAAGCCGCAGGGCTATACCGGCAGTTCCCTCAAGCAGAAACCTCAAAAGCCCGGCCATGTTCAGTTCCGTTTTTCCCGCAACGGCCCGGTAGAGGCCTATGTTTACCCCTGTCAGCACCGCTTCTCCAAAACCCCGGGCCTCCAGATCCCGGAGCCGGGCCAGCGCTTCCTCCGCTTCCAGGCTTACACTTCTCCCCCTGGCAAGCCGTACCCGGCAAAAGCTGCAGTGCTTGTCGCAGCCGTCCTGGATCTTTATAAAGGCCCTGGAACGGAAGAAGGAAGCTTGAGGATTGGGCCAGTCAGGTTCATCCTGAGTTTCCCCATTCCCTTCGTGTTTATCCATCCAGAATTGAATCAAAGAGGGCAGTTCCTGCCGGTTCCCGGGCAGGGCAGAGGCAAGAAAGGCAGGCAGGGTCTGCAGAATCTTTTTCCATCTTCCCGGAATGATAAAAAGCCTCCGTTCCCCTGTTTTGCTCAAGGCCCCGCTTTCCAGGGCAAGCCTTTCAAGCTCTTCCCGGTCAAGCTCCGCATAGCAGCCTGTTACCAGCACACAGGAGGAAGGACAGTCCCGCAATAGCTTACGGATAACTCTTCTGGCCTTCTGCTCAGCCTTGCCGGTTACCGTACAGGTATTTACCGCGGTAATATCGGCGTCTTGCCCCTGCGCTTCTTCGGGCCGGGAAAGCACCCTGAAGCCTGAGTCGGCAAAGGCGCCGGCAAGAGCCTCGCTTTCAAGCTGATTGAGTTTGCAGCCAAGTGTATAAATCGAAAAAGAAAGGGGAAGAGTCAAAACGCTAACCTTAAAAATTAAACTCTTTTCCTGCTACCGGGAGGCCAGTGCCCGCCGCACCCGCTCCAGCCCCCGCCGGGCATCGTTAAGCCGGGAATTGAGTTCCAGGGCCTTTTCATAGGCCTTTACCGCTTCGCCAAGATCTCCGGCGTTTTCCCTGGCATAGGCAAGCCGTGTCCACCATTCCGCATTATCGGGCCGCCAGTGAACCGCCGTGGAAAGGGCAATGTCCGCGTGACGGAAACGCCCCAGACGGATGTAGATCTCCCCGATGTAGTAGTAGACCGTTTCTATGCGCTGCCCTTCGGGAGCCAGATTGATATACTCCTGAAAATACTGCAGCGCCTCATTATTCCGGCCTTCAAAATAGTCAATTTCGCCGAGAACCTCGATGATCCGAGCGTCATAACGGCTCAAATTCTGCGCAGCCCTGGCATAGCTTTGGGCTTCCGGATAGCGGTTCAGCCGCAGCAGAGCCCAGCAGATCACCACATGGGATTCCAGATTACGGGGATTCAGATTCAATTCATTTTTACAGATTAGCACCGCCCTCTCGTAGTTTCCATTCCGGTATTCCGCCAGCGCGTCGGGCCGGGTCTGGGCACGAACATAGCCGCTCAGGGAAACCAGCATGACGCACAGTACAATACGACCGAAAAGCTTCATGCTAACCGCCGATTTTACTTGTCATGGTACAGAGCCCATTGAAGGTACAACCGGTCTCCATGAGGATTTCCGGAGCCGTCACATTCCCTATAAGCTTCCCCGAGATGGCAAGCTCCACCTTTTCGGCAGCCGTCACATTTCCCTTTACCTTCCCCCGGATCACCACCCGGCCGGCCTGTATATTCGCCTCTACTACCGCGTCTTCATCAATCACGAGAAGCCCTTTGGCGATGATATTTCCGGACATCTTTCCCCGGATCAGAAAGGATTTTTCAAAATTAAGGGTTCCGTTAAATTCAATGTCCGCTGATAGAACGGTGTCAAAATCTTCGTCTTCAAGAACATCATTATGGACATCGGTCATTAAAACTCTCCCTATATCAATTATATACTAAATTCTGCCATGAGCATGGTTCAAGGTCAAGACCTTGCTCTATAAACCGGATAGGTTTATGCTTAATTAGTGTATATCCATATAGGTTAAAGGAGGCGGATCATGGACTTTGTTAAAGACATGCGGGCCAAGGCCAGATCGATGCAGAAACGGCTGGTGCTGCCCGAAGGAACCGAACCGCGGACGGTTAAAGCGGCCAGAATTCTGGTGGATGAAAGCCTTGCGGCTTCCGTTGTCCTTCTCGGCAAAAAATCGGAAATCGAGGCTATTGCCGAACAGCAGGGAGTCCACCTTGAGGGTATAGCTATCATCAATCCCCATATTGATAAAGAGCTGGATGCCTATGCCCATGAGTACTTTGAATTACGCAAACACAAGGGGATGACCGAAGAACAGGCCAAAATTGATATAACAGATCCCCTTCGCTGGGGTTCCATGATGGTTCGCATGGGGGCAGCCGATGTTTCGGTAGCCGGCGCGGAAAATACCACCGGAGACGTGCTGCGGGCAGGCCTTGCCATTATCGGCACCGTCCCGGGTCTCAAGACGGCTTCCTCCTGCTTTGTCATGCAGACCACCGATCCTGCCTGGGGCAAGGAAGGAAACCTCATCTTCTCCGACTGTGCCGTTGTACCCGATCCCACAGCTGAACAACTGGCCGATATTGCGGAAAGCGCGGCCCAGAGCTGCCGGGAATTCCTCGGCGTTGAACCGGTAGTTGCCCTCCTGTCGTTCTCCACCAAGGGTTCCGCCAAACATGATAACGTGACAAAGGTGCAGACTGCGGTAGAGATCCTTAAAGGCCGGAAGCCGAACTTCGTTTTTGACGGAGAACTTCAGGCGGACGCGGCCCTGGTGCCTTCGGTTACCGACAAAAAAGCTCCGGGAAGCCCGGTAAAAGGCAGGGTAAATACACTGATCTTCCCGGATCTGGGCGCAGGCAATATCGGCTACAAGCTGGTACAGCGCCTCGGCAAGGCGGAAGCATTCGGCCCCTTCCTTCAGGGCTTTGCAAAGCCTATAAGCGACCTTTCCCGGGGCGCCTCGGTAGATGATATAGTCACTACCGCGGCGGTAACTCTTTCCCGGGCAAAATAAATTTTTTGAAAAAAAACCCTGAAAGGTCAACCGGGTCGAAACGAAGTGAAGGTAAAGGCTCCGCTCCTGCAGCCCCAACGGGGCAAGGGCGTAAAAAAGATTCCTCTCTTGAACAGGCTATCCGCGCGGGCAAAAACCGGGATTACAGGAAGGCGATCCTCATTCTGGAAGAGATACTTTCAAATCCCGATGCCCCTGTGGAAGCGTATCTCTACCTGGGCAGATCTCTCCACGCGACAGGGGATCATGCCCGGGCTCTGGCCTGTTTCAACGACTACATACGCATAAGACCTGAATCCTACGAAGGCTACTTCTTTGCAGGAAGGGCCTGCCTTTCCCTGACCCTGCCCCAGCGGGCCGTTCCCTTCTTCCGCAAGGCCGTTGAACTGGCCCTTCCCTCCCTCTCCCGCGCCCATGGGGGAGAACTACAGGCCTTTCTGGGTATTGCCTACCTGAAATCCCGCCGTTCCGGGCCGGCGGTTGAGACACTCCAGGAAGCTGTAGAGGCCGCCCCTGAAAATCTGAAGATCTACCGCGCATATCTCAATGCCCTCTTTATCCGGGGCATCAAACTCTGCAGGAACGAAGACTATGACCTGGGAAGACAGATGCTCCGTTTTGTTTTGGAAAACGGCGGCTCCCAGGCGGCGTCCAGTCCTCTTCTCCGACTGGAACTGGGCAGAGCCTGCCGGGAACTTGGATTCCGGAAAGAGGCCCTGGATCACTACACCGAAGCCCTGAAAGCGTCCCCTTCGGACAAGAGCATACGCTGGTACCGGGCATCGATCCTCATGGCCCTCGGCCAGACGGCGGAAGCCAGAAAAGAGATTGACCTTATCCGCAAGGCGGGGACAAAAAATTCCGCGTTTCTCCCGACGGATGAAGAACTCCCCTGGAACAGTGAGATTGTCGATCTCTTCATGATCCGTTCCCTTCTCGAAACGGGAGAATGGAGGCAGGCGGCGGAAGCCTGCAAGGCATGGCTCAGGCGGGAATCGAAAAGAAACTCGTCTTCGGGAATAAGGCCGTCTCCCCAGGATGCGGTAGTCCATACCATGTATGCCGAAGCCCTGCGGAAACTCCGGGACTACCCCGCATCCCTTAACCATCTGGACAGGGCGGGAGAGATCGATGATTCCGCGGTTCAGATTGCCTACGAAAAACTCCTTGTGGCCTGGGAAAGCGAAAACTGGAAAGCCCTGCGGAACGCCATAAACACAGCCCGGAGACTTGGAGGAGAGAGGGATTTTATCGCCCGTTTTTCTATCCTTCTGGAAGGCCGGACAGGGGAAGATGATATTCCCGTCATTGGGCGCCTGCAGGAGGCAATCCGCCGCTGGGGGCCCGATCCGGACATCATGTATGCCCTGGCGGAACGCTATCTCCGCATAGGTCTGATTGAAGAAGCCCTTGACTGGTTCCGGAAGGTGTTTCTCGTTCAGCCGGGCCATGAGCGCGCCTGGCTCGGTCAGATTGCAGCCCTTGAGGCACAAACCGTCGAAGGCGGCGATGGACAAGCGATTTCCGAAGGAAGCGACCGGCATCCCCCCGGGCTCCTGGCAAAAGGAGAGTATATATTGCAAAGACAGAGCCTGGATCAAACGCACCGGGAACTCCGGGAGGCTTACGGTGAATACCTTAAACGCTGGCCGGATAATTACACGATTCGCCGTGAACGGGCCCTCTATCTGGTTCATACCTTTGAATATCAGGATGCGGCCGCAGACCTCGAAACCCTTCTCGCATGGGAACCCCGGAATCCCAGCCTCCGCCGGGTTCTCGCCTACTGTTACCGCAAGACAGGCCGCTACCGGGAAGCCGCCCTGTTCCTCAAGGCCCTCCTCAAGGAAAATCCCCGGTCGCTAAACCTGATCCTCGAATATTCAGGCTGCCTCGAACGGGCGGGAGCGCCGGATTATGCGGCTGCCGTCCTGGAAAGCGCCCTCCCCCTGCTCCCCGCTGCGGCGGAATTACCCATGGCCCTGGGCCTCATCCTTTCCCGGCAAAAAAAGACGGAGAAGGCCTTTGACTGGTTCAGGGAAGCCATTGCCCGCGCTCCCGGGGATGAAAGACCCTGGCGCTGCATGGCGGCCCTCTCCCGGAATATCGGGGACAAGGCCGCCGCGGCAAAGTACGAGAAGCAGGCCGAAAAGGCCTCCTCCGCCCCAAAAGTCAAACCGTAAACGAAACTTGAACCAACAGACTCATATTTTAAAAATGATACTGGATTTTTTTTCCATATTCGAATAAAATAAACATTGATAGAAACTCAGAAAACCTCATTCGAAAGAAGAGAGGAATAAAAATGAAAGGGGACTGTTATGGCAATCAAGGCAATGGATCTTTTTGAAGCGTATAGTCAGGATAAATTACCCAAAGATAAGGCATATATCGTCTCATCCTTTATTGACGGAAAAACCGGCTATTCCATATACGAAGTCATAAGCTATTCGGGAGTCAAGGCGATCTACCCCGATGGCGGGGGGCTCACTTTCCAGTCTTCCGGTAAAAAATTGTATCTGCTCATCGAACCGTCTTCCTATCCCCATAAGGGAACCGAGCCGTACCTGCGGGACAAGACCCAGCAGATTCCCCTCCGCTTCAGCGAGATTGACACCATCATCACAAAAAACCAGATCAAAATCATGATCGGCAAGAAGCCCAACGAATCCCTGTCGGCCTTTACCGTGGCAAAACCCACCGGCTTTAACATCGCCTTTTTATTCTATGATGCGCCGGATATTTACGCCACCCTGGCTATGTTCTTTGAAAAAACCTTAAACAACGATGCGGGAGTTCCCCAGACGGATGCCAAAAAGGCCGCAAAACAGATTGCCGCCACCCTCCAGAAGACAATGGCATTCAAGGCCGATTTCGGAGAGAGTTGAGCATTCCAGATGAGCACAAAAAAGCCGCCCGAAGGCGGCTTTTCTTTTATTTCGTGCCTAGATTATAGACAGACTCTATTTCCCTGCCTCCGTGTTCTCCAGTTCCGCCTGGGCGACTGCAAGCAGCGCTATGGGAACTGAGTAGGGTGAACAAGACACATAGTTGAGTCCTGCATCCATGCAGAAGCGCACGTTACCCGGATTGGCGCCGTGTTCGCCGCAGAGACCGCATACCAGATCGGGCCTGGTTAGCCTTCCGCGCTGTACCGCCAGAGCGATAAGTTCCTTGACACGGGGATCCAGGTTACTAAAGGGATTCCCCAGGATAAGGTCAAAGAGCGTGTAGTCCGGCATAAACGCGGTAAAGTCGTCCCGGCTGATACCCAGCGTGGTTTGAGTCAGATCGTTGGTACCAAAGCTGAAGAAACGGCCGTACTTGGCGATGTCCCCGGCTCCGAGGGCAGCCGCAGGCAGCTCTATCATGGTACCGATCTGGAATTCTATCGGGGCGGCCCCCTTCTCTTCCCGGAGGGCTTCTTCGATATCCACGATACCGGTGTAACTGGAACCCTCAATCTTCTTCCCGTAGGCAATAAGCTTGAGTTCCGACGCGTTCATGACGATGGGCACCATAATCTCCGGATGCACATCCACTTTTTCGTCCCGGAGCTTGTAAGCCGCATCAAAGATCGCCCGTACCTGCATGGCATAGATTTCGGGGTAGGATACGGCAATACGGCAGCCCCGGTGACCCAGCATGGGGTTAAATTCATGGAGGGCCTCGATACTGCCTACAACCTCGGACTTGGAAATCTTCCGCTTTTTGGTCTTTTCCACATGCGCAATGTATTCGGCAAGACTCTCGTCATTCTGGGGCATAAACTCGTGGAGAGGCGCATCGAGAAGCCGGATCGTCACCTCTTTGCCTTCCATCACCTTGAGAATGCCGTAGAAGTCCTCGGTCTGCATAACCTGCAGCTTTGCCAGGGCTTTTTTTCGTTCATCCGGGTTATCCGAAAGGATCATGTCACGGAAGACCATGATCCGTTCCGCCTTGAAGAACATGTGTTCGGTACGGCAAAGCCCCACGCCTTCTGCGCCGAAGCTCAGGGCAAGGGCTGCGTCTCTGGGGGTATCCGCATTGCACCGGACATGGAAATCCTTGAGGAAGCCCTTGGACAGGGTGATAAAGTCCAGAAGTCCGGATTCCTTGGGATCAGGTTCAATAAGTTTGGCTGTTCCCAGAAATACGGAGGGTTCTCCGTAATAGGGCACATTAAGGGTTATATAGTCTCCTTCCTTAAAAGTTATATTGCCGATGCTGGCAACCTTGCTCTTAATCTTCATCCCCGGAGTAACCAGAGACACCTTACCGTACTGCCGGGCAACAACCGAAGCGTGGGCGGAATAGCCCCCTTCCGCGGTGAGTACACCGGTAGAAACTTCGATGGCCTTGACATCCTCGGCAAAGGAAGAAATGGCTACCAGAATAAAACGGGCGTCTTCGCCCTTCTGCAGGGCAAGTTTCCTCGCTTCCAGCAGTGAGTCGGTGGTAAAGTAGGCCCGGCCGATGGCCGCGCCGGGAGCGCCGGCAATACCGCCTGAATAACTCTTGAGGGTCTTTACCGATGCAGGATCGATAACGGGATGGAGAATTTCATTGAGCCGCGGTGGTTCAATGGCTTTCACCACATAGGCCTTGTCAACAATCTTTCTGTCCGCAAGGTCAAGGAGGAGTTTGATGTCCGACTGAGTGGATTTCTGATCGATCAAACGTTGTTCGATAAGCCAAAGCTTGCCGTTTTCCACGGTAAAGCGTACCTGCCGTATCTCCTTGAACCTGTCTTCCAGAGACCAGGCGATCTTCTGAAGATCCTTCAGGTGCTTGTCCCCGATTTTTTCGATGGACTGGCCCGATGCGCCGCCGGCTTCGTTGAATTTACCCCTAAAGAATTCGCCCTGGAGTTTCTTCTCACCGGTCACCACATTGCGGGAGAAGAAATCGCCTGAGCAGGAATCCTTGCCGTAGTTTCCGTAAACCATGGGCTGAATCACCAGAGCGGTATCATTATCGTTCTGATCATCCATGGCCAGCATCCGGGAAATCTCCGTCATGGTGAGCACGAGTTGATTTTCCGCGGAATCAAAGAAACCCTGGGGGAAGTAACGGGCATATTCGTCCATGTATTCATCGGCGCTTTTAGTGATCTTGATGGGCTTCTCTTTTTCGCCCAGTTCGTTGGAAGGCCCCGATATGCCCAGCATCCGGTTGAGGGTTTTCCCGCAGGCAATAATCTCCTTCTGTTCACCATCCTTGCCTTCCAGTTCCTTGATCCGCTCCTCAATCTTGAGCATACCCCGAACGAGAAAGAGAACTTCATGGGCGGCAAAATCCTTGCCCACCCAGTTGGCGAAACCTTCGATGGTCGGTTTGACCAGGCCGAAATTGTGGAGAGCCGGATACGTGGTTACGGCCAGGTTGGAGCTGATGACAAATTTCAAGAGCATGGGGTTTTGCGCGTCGCCGTATTTCTTCCCCACAAGACTTGCGCACTTATCCAGCAGGGACATAATATCCTTTTTAATGGCCTTACCGTCTATCTCGGAAGCCAGGGCGGTATCCAGAATGATGCCCGGCAGAATGGGAAAACCCAGTTCCGCAAACTCATTCAGCTGCCGCCCCCGGATGCCCAGAAGCTCAGGCTCTATCGTGCTGGGAATGACATCCTTTTGGCTAAAAAAATGAATCCTCTTATCCATACATGCTCCCTTTAGAACAATTTCAGTACGTTATTCACGGGGCCGCGAAGAAAAGCTTCAAATTGATGACTTGCCCCCTGAGCCAGATACCGCTGCAGCTTTGCCACATCCTTTATGTCGTTTCCCGCCACGGCAAACTGAATAGAACTGCCGTGCTTCACCTTGCCCCACTTGAACAGGGCGTTGATATCCATAATCCTTTCCCCTTCATAGTAAATGTACACCTGAAGAGCGGGATATTTTGCGTTGTAACTGGCTACAATACGCTTCCAGGCTTCCACGTTTCCGTTATGGAAAAGTTCGTTCTGAACCACCACGGAATACATGGGAGTCATCCGTACCGGGCCTGTAGTCTGAACCGCCGGAACCGTGGAGGTAACCACGGGAGCCGCCACCCTGGCGCTTTCCTTGGGTTTGGCCGGAGGAACGGCCGCAGCCTTTTTCCTGCCGGGGGAAGCCTTGGGCTTGGGGCCCCGTTTTGCCGGAGATGCGGGAGCAGGAGGCTCCGCTTTTTTAAGCTTTTGAACCGTAAAGCTTCCCTTGTAAAATTCCTGGGGAATCTTGGGTTTGTTTCCCTCAAAGAGAGATGAGGCCGCATGGGCCGCCTTGACGCAGAGTTCATCCGCGGCCTGGCTGCCTTTTCCCGCATAGATCACGAGAAGCTCACGCTTCCGTAAAGCGCCGAAAGTGGCCAATTCTTCAGCATTTTTGGGATTTGCCACCAGCAGCCCCAAATCGGGATGATGATAGGCCACGATAAGATCCACCGCATTCCATTTGGAAAATTCTTCCGCCAGTGGAGCAAAATCGGTAACCACCGTGGAAAGATTGGAGGAAACGGTTTTGTAACCTAATTTATCCACCAGGAGCATTCTGAGGAGCACTCCGGCCCGATCCCCGGAGAGACTTTCATCTCCCGATTCGTAGAGGATATCTCCCAGATTAACGTTCCTTCCCACCTGTTCATTAATGCTGATGGTTTTCTTGATATGCCTGACTGAGGAGTTAAAACCCATCCGGGTGGAAAGTACTTCCAAATTCATTGTGTCTTTTGCCATATATTCCTTCTCCCAGAAAAAACGCCCCCGTTTTCGGGGGCGTTTCGGCTTTTAATTAACCGATTGGCCGTCTCTATACTTCCTTGATTTCAACATCACCTGAGGAAGCCCTTGCCCTCCTGCCTGCCCGTCCGCGGGGTTTGGCGTCTACGACACCGGCCTTGGCCCTGCCCCGTT
>JAITES010000182.1 GCA_031281925.1 Treponema sp.
GCCGCTACCCCAGGGAATTACTGGCTCACCTGCAGGAAATCCGCTCGTATACGGTTGAAGAACGGAGTAGGGGGATTTATACTGTGACAGGAGACATCATGCCCATCCAGATTATTGACAGCCGGGAATTATCGGAGGGGGAGAACCTGTGGCTGAGGAATCTGGACAACGAACTCAATGTGGAGGGGATACGGCGGATAACGGGTGAGATAGCGAGGGCGGGGAAAGAGGCCCGGATAAAAGCGTATCTAGATGCGATAATGAGAGCGAATGTGAGAATGGTAGAGGAGGCGATACGGATGAGTGATGTGACACTGGAACAGGTATTTGAACGGACGGGGCTTCTCGCCAAATGGGAGGCCAAATACAAGGCGGAAGGCGAGGCCATAGGTGAAGAGCGAGGAGAGGCCAGAGCTGAAAAGCGGGTCAAGCGTGAAGTAGCCGAAAATCTTATAAACATAGGCTTGTCTCTTGAGCAGGTTGCCCAGGTTACCGGGCTGGACATTGAAACTCTTACACAATACAGGGAATAATCCGGGGGAGACATGGCTGACATAAAATTCACGGTTCTGGATCTTATCGATCTTGACCTTAAAGAGCACAATTCTCTCAATTTGCGCTGCATCGGAGGCAGAAAGGGGTTGGGGAATCCCATCAATATTCCCGATCTTAACCGTCCGGGCCTTGCAATCATGGGTTTTTTTGATTCTTTTGGAAATGACAGAATTCAGATATTTGGCAAAGGGGAACTTGCATGTCTCAAAAAGATGATCAGGGAGGGTAATCTGGATAATATCCGTCAGATGTTCAGTTACCCCATTCCCTGCTGTATCTTTACCCATAACGCTTCGCCTGATGATGTCTTTTTTGAGATTGCCGAACAGACCCGGGTACCTATTCTGCAGACCGATCTTTTTACTACCGAATTTACAGGCCGCCTGATGCGTATCCTCAGCGAAATTTTTGCTCCCCGGCACAGTATTCACGGGGTTCTCATGGAGGTCTACGGCTGGGGCATCCTCATGCTGGGGGATTCCGGGGTTGGCAAGAGTGAAACGGCCCTGGAACTGATCAAGCATGGTCACCGTCTGGTGGCGGATGATGTGGTGGATATTCACTGTGTAAATGGCAATACCCTTATGGGGGCCGGGGCCAACAAGATCATCGGTCACCACATGGAGATCCGGGGAATGGGGATCATCAACGTAACTCACCTTTTCGGTGTAGGGGCCATTCGGGAGAGAAAGGAGATTCAGCTTGTGGTAGTATTGGAAGAGTGGGACAACAACAAGATCTATGACCGTCTGGGGACGGAAGAAAATTACATGGAAATTCTGGGGGTGAATATCCCCAAAGTGGAAATTCCGGTAAAGCCGGGGCGGAATATCCCCAATATCATAGAAACTGCGGCCATGAACGAAAGGCTCAAGAAGATGGGTTACAATGCGGCGGAGGAATTCAACAGGAATATTCTCAAATGGCTGGAAAGCGATACTGCCCGGTCGGTATATTTTGGCGCCGACGATATAATCTAGGGGATAGTGATGACCGAAAAAACCGTAACTGTTTCTAACCGCGCCGGGATCCATGCACGGCCTGCAGCGCTGATTGTACAGTGCACCAAGAATATTAAATCTTCCATTTTTCTTGAAAAAAACGGCGACCGGATCAATGCCAAAAGCATCATGGGAGTGATCACTCTGGGCGCTTCATACGGCTCACAGATACGGATCGTAGCCGAGGGTGAGGACGAGGTAGCTGCGGTAGAAGCGGTGGCAAAGCTTTTTGAGTCAAAATTCGAGGAAGCATGAGCACACAACCGGGAGATACTATTTGAAGACTGTAAGAACTCATCCCAAAAATCCAATCATCAATGTCCGCGGTCTTGTGTTGATCTATTTTTTGCTCTGTTTCCTGGCATTTCTCTTCTCCCGGACTTTCTTTTCCGAAGTGTTGCAGGACGGTTCCGTACCGGGGCCCCTGTCCCTTCTGGTTTTCTTTACCATTCCCGCAGTCCTTCTTGTGTTTCTGGCCATTTCCTCAGTCAGCCTCTTCCGGGACATAGTGGCCCGCAGAATCGGGAGTAAATTCAAGGCGCGGCTTCTTGCGTACTTTATCACTATTGTGGTATTTGCGGCCGCTCCGGTTACGATGATCACAGTACTCAGCGTGAATGAGGTGGTGCGTTTTTGGCGAACCATTGATGCGGAAGCCGCCATGGATGCGGCCCAGAATTTTGCGCTGGATGCCTATTCCCTTCACGCTGAAAAATTTGAGCACATGGCGCTTACCATGAACTTTGACCGCGTCATGGTAAAAGACGGCGAAGAAATTGAGGCGCAGCAGGAATTGCCCCCGGGAATTGCCGCGGTACAGGACTTTAGGCAGGATAAGGAAGGGGTGTGGACAGGTTTTGCCTTTGCCGGCCTTCCCGAACAGCGTTTGCGGCTTCCGCCTCCTCCCCAGCCGGGTTTTGTGTCCAGAGAGATGCCCCGGGATTCAGGTTATCTGCGGTATATCCTTTTTTCCAGCCAGGGAACCATGAGGGTGCTAAGCTACAGTCTCGGCGCCGGTTTTGATGAAGCGGTGGGGCTTATTGAATCGGGGAAATCCCATTTCAGGGTTATCAATATCATCAGGGGGAATATCAAGCCGCTTTTGATATTCTATTACGGGATCTTCTTCTTTCCTTCCCTCCTCATGACGGTGATCATAGCGATGAGTTTTACCCGGCGGGTGACGGCTCCCATTGTAGAGTTGACCGAAGCGACCCGGCGGGTGGCCGAAGGTGATTTTTCGATACAGATTCTTGCACGCCGGGGAGACGAATTGGGGCTTCTTATCCGTTCCTTCAATTCCATGGTGCAGGATCTGGAAAAATCCCGTGCGGCCCTGGTCAAGGCGGAAAAGATTTCGATTTGGCAGAGCATGGCCCAGCAGCTTGCCCACGAGATTAAAAACCCCCTCACTCCCATTCAGCTTTCCGCGGAACGGGTACTCAGGCGCTGGCGCAACGAGCCTGCCGGTATTGCGGAGATTCTTGAGCCCTCCATGATGGCGATCATCCAGGAAACCGAGGGACTTTCCAACCTGCTCAATGAATTCCGTACCCTGAGCAAGCCCATGGAGCCTTCCCAGACCTGGACAAAGATACGGGAGGCTGTTGAAGATGCGGCAGTGCCCTACGGAAGTTCTCATCCCCAGGTGGTTTTTGATATTTCCCATGTAGAAGAGGACATTTCGGTTAAGATAGACAAGCACCGCTTGACCCAGATACTTACCAACTTAATTATCAACGGGATCGATTCCATGGATGGCAAGGGCGCTATAGAGATCCGTACCGATATAGTGAAGAAACGGGAGAGCCGTTTCTGCCGCCTTTCCATTAAAGACACGGGAAAGGGGATCTCCAAAGAAAACGGGCCGCTGATATTTACCCCCTATTTTACTACCAAGGAATCGGGGACAGGGCTGGGGCTTCCCATTGTAGAACGGATCGTAAATGATCATGGAGGCGCCATTTGGTTTAACAGCGCCGAGGGAGTAGGGACGACCTTCTTTATCGATCTGCCGATTGACGATATTGGGGCCGTTGCGTCTTTTTCAAATGCGCAGGCGGCGGAGGCCTTATGAATGCAGGGATCCTTATAATTGATGATGAGGCGGGAATCCGCCGCTCCCTGGCCTCCATTTTAGAGGATGAAAAGTACCAGGTTTTTACCGCAGAGGACGCAATCGTAGGGATGGAATTCCTTGAGCATGAGAGGATAAGCCTCGTGTTTCTCGATGTGCTGCTTCCCCGGATGGGAGGCCTTGAGGCCCTGGAGAAGATACGTAGTGCCCGGGAAAATATCGAAGTGGTGATGATCTCGGGCCACGCCAATGTGGATATGGCGGTACGGGCGGTTAAGCTGGGGGCCTTCGACTTTTTGGAAAAGCCCCTCTCCCTGGACAAGGTGCTTGCTGTATGCCGTAATGCCCTGACCATGCAGAAACTCAGGCTGGAGAATCAGGATCTTAAACAGCGGACACGGGCGGATCTGGGAATTGACGGGGAAAGCAAGGCGATGAAGGCGGTGCGGGATCTGATTTCCCAGGCTGCTTCCAGCGATGCCCGCATTCTCATCACCGGGGAAAACGGAACCGGCAAAGAGTTGGCCGCCAGGGCCATTCATAACCTTTCATCCCGTTCCCAGGGGCCTTTTGTAGAGGTAAACTGCGCGGCCATTCCGGAAAACCTTATTGAAAGCGAACTTTTCGGTCACGAAAAAGGCGCCTTTACCGATGCGGTAAGCCAGAGGAAGGGCCGTTTTGAACTGGCCCACGGAGGCACCCTCTTTCTCGATGAGATTGGGGATATGAGCCAAAACGCCCAGGCTAAGGTACTCCGCGCCATTCAGGAACAGAAGATTGAGCGCCTGGGGGGAGAAAAGACCATTGAGACCGATGTACGGATCATCACCGCCTCCAACAAGGATCTGTCCGTCGAATGCAGCGCCGGCCGTTTCCGTGAGGATCTCTTCTTCAGGCTTAATGTAATCCCCATCAGGATGCCTCCCCTGCGGGAGCGGACAGAGGACATTCCCCTCCTGCTTCTCCGGTTTATGAAGGAACTTGGGGCCGGCGGCATCGAATTTGAAGCGGATACCCTTTCCATGCTTTCCTCCTATTCATGGCCGGGGAATGTACGGGAACTGCGGAATCTGGCGGAACGGATTACCGTTATGCATCCGGGGGGCAGGGTGAGTGCCGGGGAACTGGGAGGCTTCCTCCGGGAGAACCCCTCCTCCGAAGCCAGGGCAGGCGGCACGGAGAATTCGCCTGCCGCGATCGACCTCCTGCATATTCTCGATACAAATTACAATACGGCCAAAGATTCTTTCGAAAAATTTTATTTGGAGTATAAACTTTCTCAAAACGGTGGTATAATATCCCGGACTGCGGAAGCTATTGGGCTTTATCCCAGTAATCTCCATGCAAAATTGCGCAAACATCATATAAATGATAAGGAAAACTGATGAAAGAACTCACAGCGCGTCAAAAGGAAGTGTTGGCCTTCATCAAATCATACATAGGCACTCACTCATATCCTCCCACAATCCGGGAACTTGCCGATTATTTTGAAATTTCGGTCAAGGGCGCCCATGATCATGTTACAGCCCTCAAGAAGAAGGGTTTTCTCAGGCAGGCGGACAGGCGTTCCCGTACCATAGAACTGATCAGGCCCCAGGGCAGCGAAGACCCCAACGGGGTAGTTGAAATTCCCATCCTGGGTACAGTGGCGGCGGGGGTGCCCATTCTCTCCGAGGAAAATTTCGAGGGAACGATCACCTTTCACAGGTCGACGCTGAAGAAAGGCCGCAGCTACTTTGCCATGAAGGTACGGGGAGAATCCATGATCGGTGCGGGAATCAATTCCGGAGACATCGCCATCATCGAAAAGACCGAATTTGTGCGGAACGGGGAAATCGCCATGGTGGTTGTGGACGATGACGCGATAACGCTGAAGCGTTACTACAAGGAACGTTTCAGGGTGGTGCTTCTCGCCGAAAATCCCGGGTTCGGCCCCACCTACAGCCAGAATGTCCGGGTTATCGGCAGGCTTGCCCGGATCTATCGCAGTTACTAAATGGCTGCCGGCGTATGGGGCGCCCATCTCTTTCTGGGGCCGGAACTGGGGGAGAAGCAGGATGCCCTTAAGCTTCTGCGGGAAAGCCTGGGCCCGGGGCTTGAGGAAACCAGTTACTATGCCGGGGAAACTTCCCTTTCCGATGTAGTCTCCGCTCTGCAGAACGGCTCCCTTTTTGCCTCGCAGAGGCTCTTTACCCTAAAAAATGCCGAACTCATCAAAAAAAAGGATGAAGTGGAACTCCTTTCCGCATGGATGAAGGAAGAGCAGCGGGACACGGTACTGGTTCTCATCTCCGCCGAGACCTCACTGGCAAAAGGTCTTGAAAACGCCGTCCCCAAAGAACGCAAACGGGTATTCTGGGAACTTTTTGAAAACCGCAAACATGAATGGGTGGCTTCTTTTTTCAGGCGGAAGGGACTGCGCATAAGCGAAGACGGTATTGAGGCGATTCTTGAGATGGTTGAAAACAACACAGCTTCGCTCTCCCAGGCCTGTTCGCATCTGGCCCTCATGGTTTCCACAGAGGAAGCTATCGGCGAGGAAATGGTTGACCGTTGGCTTTCCCACACCAGGGAGGAGAGCGCCTTCAGCCTCTTCGGCCGCATAGCCAGGGGGGATCTGAGCCGGGCCCTGGAGAGCCTCCACTCGCTTCTTGCCGCAAAGGAAAGCCCGCAGGGCATTCTGGGGGTGCTGGCCTGGTGTTTCCGCAAACTCAGGGATTATCTGGCTCTGGAAGAAGCCGGGAACATCAGCGACTTTGAATTGAAAAAAATCGGCCTGGGTTCCCAGCGGGTGAGGCAGGATTACATCGAAGCGGGCCGCCGCTATTCCTCCGCGGACAGGGCCTTGAGCCTCATCGCCGAATATGACCTTCTTACCCGGAACTTCGGCGCCGGCATGGAACAGGTGCTGATGGACGCTTTTATCGTCAAGTTGATAAACGGATAGAGACGGGAACCGGCAGCATCCGTACCGCAATATCCTACATGAATCCCTGTTTCCGTTTGGTGTACACCGAGACGGCTATCATCAAAAGAAGGGTAAAAAACGAAGGGATGGCAAGGATGAAGTCCGCGGGGGCATTGAGGGCCCCCTGTGCGTAGTTGGAGAAGGCCTCGGCCAGGCCGAAGGCGAATGTGCCTGCAAGAATCCCCGCGGGTCTCCTGCTGCCCAGAAAGATGATCACCAGGGCGGTCCAGCCCTTGCCCGAGGAAATGTTGGGAACAAAGGCTCCCAGGTTTAGCGTGAGGTAGGAACCGCCCAGCCCGCAGGCAAGACCCGAGATAAGGAAGCCTGCGAAACGGTAACGATCCGGCCTGAGACCCAGCGAGACAAGGGCCGCCTGGTGTTTTTCGCAGGCCCGCAGGCGGAAGCCGAAGGGGGTTTTGTAGAGCAGAATCCATGCGGCAAGGAGGAAGATCCAGCCTGCATAGACATAAAAACTGTGGTTTGAAAAGATGTCCCCCAGAACAGGAATCCCTGAAATTCCGGGTATGACAATGTTTTTGAGACGGGGAATTTGATTGAAGCTTAGCACGCCCCGGCTGGCAAAGATGCGGGAGGAGAGTACCACGGTGATGCCTCCCGCAAAAAGATTGGCAGCGAGGCCTGCGATAAAAACATTTGCCCTGAGTTTAAGCGTTGCCGCTCCCAGCAGGGCCGCCAAAGCGGTGGAGGCGAGGACTGCAGCGATTACTCCCAGGGCCGTACTGCCTGTAAAATAGCTGCATACAATGGCGCTGAAGGCCCCGGTAAGGAGCAGCCCTTCCAGCGCGATATTCAACATTCCTGCCAGCTCCGTAAAGAGCCCCCCCGCTGCGGCAAACAGCAGGGGCGTCATGATCGTAATTGCGCTGTGAAGCATCACGGATCTCCCCGTTTTCTGAAGCGTTTTTTCCTGAAGAGATCCAGGAGGACTGAACTTGTAACGAGAAAGAATATCACCGATTGTACGATGGAAGAAATTTCAAAAGTCATGTCGGAGAACTGCATTGCCATTCTGGCCCCCGATCCGATCCAGGCAAAAAACAGCGCCGCGGGGATTATTGCCACGGGTCTTGAGCGGGCAATAAGCGCGACGGCGAGGCTGTTCCAGCCCATCCCCGCGGAAAATTCCTTTATGGTGGAATAGTAGGTGCCGAAAACCGCCATGGCCCCGCCTGAACCATAGAAGAAGCCCGAAAGAAACATTGACAGAACAGTCGTTCCGGCGATGTTGATCCCCCCATATACGGCAAAGCGGGGACTCTGGCCGCAGATTCTGATTTCGTAGCCTGCCCTGGTTTTGTAGAGAAAGATGTGCACCAGAACTACCGCGATGAGAGCGGCAAACAGGGCCGCGCTGAGAGCGGAGGGGGGGAGGATCCTGGGGAGGCGGAAACTTTCCGGTATTTTCCCGGTAGACTGGAGGTTGGTTCCGCTGTCCAGGAAGGGCCCTGTTACAAGGTAATTGATGATCAGAATCAGCGTGTTGGAGAGGAGAAAACTCGTGATTAGTTCATTGGTGTTCCATCTGGCCTTGAGAAAGCCGGAAAAGGCCGCCATGAGCGCGGCAAACAGGCTTCCTGCAAGAAACGCAAGGCCCAGGCCTGCCATGCCGGGAAGGCCCAGGCCGGAGAAGGCCAGGGCCGCAATGGTAGCGGTAAAGGCCCCGGCGTAGATCTGCCCTTCGCCGCCGAGATTGAAGTTCCCCCCGCGCAGGGCAATGGAAATTCCAAGGCCGCCGAAGATCAGCGGAATGGCGCTGTTGATCAAATTTCCGGCATAGTAGGTATTCTGCAGGGGCCCCAGGAAAAAATAGCGCAGGGTTTTTACAGGATTCCTGCTGAGGAGAAAGGCCAGCATGACAAGTACAAGGAGCGATATGCCGAGGATCAGGACAAGGCCCCCGGCATTCTCCAGCGCGGAACGAATCTTTGAATCCTGAAGGCCCCTGTGTTTTTTCATGAAGTTTCGCTTCCTGTCCGGAACAGGCTCATGTTTTTTTAAGCCCCAGCATCCGCTCGCCGATCTCTTCCTTGATGTTCCCTGTTTCTCCCACGGCAGGGGAATACAGGGGATTTTCCCTCTCCGCTGCGATTGAACCACGGTAGAGCACAATGATCCTGTCGGCCAGGGCAAGGATCTCGTCCAGGTTGGAAGAGATGAGGATCACGGCAGTTCCACTGTTTCTCAGGGATTCCATCTGGCTGTAGACATAGAGACTGGAGGAGACATCAAGCCCCCGCGTGGGTTCGCAGAAGACGATGTAGTCATTGTGCTGTTCAATTTCCCGTGCCAGAACGGTCTTTTGTATGTTCCCCCCGGAAAGAAAGGCCAGGGGCATGGAGATGTTTCCCGCAATCGCATAGCGATCCAAAAGTTCCGCCGCAAAGGCCCCGCTCTTTTTTCTATTCAGAAAACCCCATTCGGAAAATTCCCTGCGGCGGTTTATGATGATGTTTTCCCAGACCGGGGCGGACTCCGCGCTGCCGTATGCGATTCTGTCGGAAGGGACATAGGCCAGACCCCGGCGGCGCAGTTTTTCCGAATTACAGCGGCTTATATCCTCTTCCCGGCAGCGGATTCTCCCTGAATTGAGGGGGAGAAATCCTCCCAATACCGCTTCCAGCACCCCGAGGCCGTTTCCCCCGACCCCGGCAAAGGCGAGGATCTCCCCTTCATGCACGGAAAAACTTATCCTGTTAAGCAGAGGCCGTTCCTGATTCCGGCGTCTCACCGTAACATTCTGAAAACTCAATACCGTCCTCTCTGAAACAGGCTTTCTCTTTAACGGGACTTCCCGGGGGGAGGCGCGGGGGAACATCCTCTCCCCGGCGGAATGTTCCGTTTCGTCCCCTCCTGTCTGCGCCCCGGCGGAAGGCTCAGGTAACCTGTACATGAGACGGGAAATTTCGCGCTCATCCAGATCCGCAGTATCCCTGACGGCCGTCAATTCCCCCTTCCGCATCACCGCTACCCGGTCCGAGATCTCCTTTATTTCACTCAGCTTGTGGGTGATTAGAATCAGGGACTTTCCTGTTTCCGCAAGAATCCTGAAGCTCCTGAACAGCGATTCTGTTTCCCGATCCGTCAGCACGGCAGTGGGTTCGTCAAGGATCAGAATATCTACATTACGGTAGAGCATTTTAACTATCTCCACCTGCTGCATCTCTCCTACCGTAAGACCCCCTACGGTCTTTCCGGCCTCAATCGAAAAATGGTGGGCGTCGATCACCTTCTGAACCAGCGCATTCGATTTTGCAGTATCAAGAAAAATTTTAAATTTTTTCGGTTCAATACCCATGACTACATTCTGGGCCACCGTGAATTCGGAGAAGAGCATGAAGTGCTGGTGAACCATGCCGATGCCAAGTCTGTTGGCGTCCAGCGGGGAATGAATGGCGGCGATCTTCCCCCGGATACGGATTTCGCCTTCGGTTGCGGGAGTAAGGCCGTAGAGGATTTTCATCAGGGTGCTTTTTCCCGCTCCGTTTTCACCTGCCAGGCAGAGTATCTCTCCCCGGCGCAGATCCAGGGAAACTTCGCGGTTCGCCGCAGAACTGCGGCCCGGATATACTTTGGTGATACCGCGCATTTCAAGGATCGTTTCCATGGGGTATTACAGGGGAGGAAGGCTGTAGGGTATCTTTCCTGCTTTTACATCGGCAAAGAAACTGCTGAATTTATTCCGTATATCTTCCGGCACATGGGAAGTGTAGAGCGGATCATCGGCAATGAAGCCGAGGTATCCTTCTTTTACCCCCACGGTTCTGGACGTACCGTACTGGATTTTTCCCTCAAGCGCATCGAGAAGAATCTCTTCCACCAGTTTTTTCTGTTCCATGATGCCGCAGCCGACTATGACTCCCGGCGCCGCACCGTATTCGTTGGTGTTGTGGAATACCACATAGGCGCCCTGTTCCGCGGCGGTCTTGAACAGCCCCTGGGCGGCGCCTCCCGCGATGGCGGCAAAGACATCGGCGCCTCCCGCAATCATGCTGGAGGCAAGGTCCGCGGCCTTGTTGGCATCGTACCAGTTACCCACCACCCGGAAGTCCAGGCTTATACCGGGATCCACCATCCTTGCGCCGTCAAGGAAGCCGGGAACAATATGTTTGTCGAGCAGGGGATACTCCTGGGCGGCGATAAAACCGATCTTTTTTTCCGGGTTTGCCTTTGGCATGCGGCTTGTGGTGATCAGCCCTGCCAGATAACCCAGGTAGAGAGACTGTTCGTACTGATTGTACATATATGTACAGATGCTGTTGTTCCCCGTGTAGGAAGCATCGGTAATGACGAATTTCTGGTTGGGGAAACGCTTTCCTACACCGGCGCAGATTTCCGGAAGCGAAGGATTTGAACCAAGCACCAGATCGAATTCCCCGCTTGCCACAAGAGAGCTGAGCTGTTCCTCCCATTCAGCCTGATTGAAACCGGCCTCGTATATCTTTACGGAAACGTTGCTGTGGGACGCGGCAAAACTCTCCGCTCCGGCAGCCATAAGTTCATAAGGAGGACTCCCCGCCAGCATTCCTGTAATATAGACAAGAACCGAAAACGAGGAAGAGTTCTCCGCGGCCTCTTTTTTTCCGGCTGCGGATACAGGTTCTGCAAACATGCACAGCAGCGCCACGGACAGCAATGCTGCCGGCGGCAGCAATAGTGTCGTAAAAATTGATTTTGTCTTTTTCATTCTTCAATCATGGCATTAAGATGTATCCTGTTCAATACGAAGAACGGAGCCTCCGGTATGTTTCGCGGTAGTTTTCAAAAAGCCTGTCATAGACCGGTTTTGCCTCCGGTGCGGGATGGTAGATTTCGCCGCCCTGTACCAGGGCCTCCGCCGCCTCTTTGAAACTGCCGTAATAGCCGAGCGCGGCGGCCCCGGTCACGGCAAGACCCACAATTTCCGCGGGAGGCCCGGCGGGGCAGAGTACCGTCTTCCCCGTAACATCGGCCTTGAGCCGGTTGAGAAAGGGACTTGCCGAAGTACCGCCTGTGACACGCAGTTCAGCGGTCTCGGCTCCGCATTCTTCCATCACGGTGATCACATCCCGAATCGCAAGGCAGACCCCCTCGGCCACGGCCCGGGCCATCTCCTTCCGTCCCGTGGAAAGACTGAGCCCCATGAACACCCCCCTGGCCTGAGGATCCCAGATGGGCGCCCGTTCCCCGGCAAGGTAGGGCAGAAAGAGAAGGCCGCCCCGTTCCGCACCGGCTGCCAGATCGTAGAAGACGCTGTAAGGCTCCTTTTCCAGACCCAAAAGCTCCCGCGCCCAGTCAAGCGCCTTTCCCGATGTGGAGATGATCCCCGAAAGATTCCAGAAAGGCTTTACCGGGTGGCCGTAACTCATCAGGCGGCTGTCCATGATGCGGTCTTTGGTACAGAGATTGATCCCCTCGGAGGTTCCGGAACGGTCGCATGCCTGGCCGGGACTGCTTACCCCGGCGCCGAGGATTGTCATGAAGAAATCCGGCCCCCCGGCAAAGACCCTGACGCGGGAGTTAAACCCAAAACGGGCCGCCGCTCCCGGAAGGACATCGCCGATATAATCGCCCGGAAACACAAAGGGGGGGAATTTTTCCCTGTCGAGGCCCGTCTTCTCCAGAAGAGCCTCATCCCAGTACCAGCGTTCAAAGCCCTCCGAAGGGAAGACGGTACGGGCCTCTCCGGTCAGCGCGTATACCAGGTATTCCGAACTGGAGAGAAAGAGACGGGCTTTTTCGTAGAGCTGAGGCTCACGGTTTTTTATCATCAGGGCCTTGGGAAGATAGAAACCCGGATCGACAAAGGCGCCCACAAGCGCGGATACGGTTTCCGCCTCCGCCTCCGCACGCCTGTCAAGCCATTGCCGGGCCGGAGCGGCATCCAGATTCAGCCTCCCCAGGCTGTCAAGACCCGGTTTCCCGGTAACAGGAACGAGGGTAGGGCCGTTTCCGCTCACGACAAGGGCCTGCACCTTCCCGGCCCCTCCCAGCCGCTCAAGGGCGCTTTCAAAGGCTCTCAGCCACCGGGAAGGATCGGAATAAAGCGAAGATTCAGGAGGGGAACCGCCGGACAGGGGAATGGAGACAGGTTCACGGAAAGCGCCCTCCCAGAGAGCGGCCTTAAAGGTGGTAGTTCCAATGTCTATAAGCAGCAGCATCGTTTCCTGACTTTACGGGCAACTGAGGCTGTTTCAAAACCAACCGGGTTTTGGAACAAGCCCGGCTAACTATGGCGAAAGAGCAGCACAACTTCATCCTGGGTATCCGCGGCGATAAGCTTCTCCCGGATCTCTTCATCCTTGAGAACGGAACTCACATTCGCCAGAAACTGTACATGGGGGCCGGAACTCGTCCTGGGCGAGAGCACCATGATGAAGATTTTCGACTTCTCTCCGTCAATGGAATCAAAATCCACCCCTTCCCGGCTTATCCCCACGGCCGCGCAGATCTCCGCAACCCCGTCGGTCTTGCCGTGGGGCAGGGCAATGCCGTGCTGCATGCCGGTGCTCATCGTTTTTTCCCGTGAGAGAACATCCTCAAGCGCCTGTTCCCGGTTTGTGAGCTTTTCCCGCCGGTCAAGGAGATTCACCATTTCCGTGATTACCTCTTCCTTTGTGCGTCCCTTCAGGTTGAGGATGACACAGTCCCGTTGGATAAGACCCACAGGCCCCCTGCGGGAAAGCCCATCCATATCGGCCAGTTCCTTCTTCATCGCGGCGGGGTCGGAGTTTGCCTTGAGCTTCAGCACCGCTTCGGAAAGGTTGAGGATCAACTCGTACACGGCAGTTTTAACAAAGGGCATGTCCGCGGCCGCGCTTTCAATCGAAAGAGCCTCGGCCTCCCGAGTAATGATCAGGATGATGTCGTCCTTCCGCGCCTGTATGATCCCGTCATCATCATTCAGGGTCTGAACAAAGAAACCTTCCGCCCGCAGATCCCGGAGCAGGGTATCGATGACAAGATTCGCCACCTCAGGGGTGTTAAAGTCCCAGTGGGCCTGGATACTGTCGCTGCCCTTGACTGGCTTCCGGGTACCCATGCCTTTCATTTTGAGACTGACGCTGAGGAGGGGAGGAGCGGCCAGGGTAGTAATCAGGGTCATAAGGATGATCACCGCAAAGAGCTGCTTGTTCAGCGCTCCCGATGCCAGCCCGATACCGGCGATGATCAGGGCCACCTCGCCCCTGGGTACCATACCGGTTCCGATACGCAGAGCCCCCCGGCGGTTGAAACCGAGAAGCAGGGCGGGCCCGCCGCAGCCTATAATCTTTGCCAGAATCGCCGCCACTGTGTAGATAAGACTAAAACCCAGCACCGCAGGCGAAAAGATCTCCCGCAGATCCACCATCATACCCATCACCGCAAAGAAAACAGGCACAAAAAATTCATAGAGCCCGTGAAGGCGCTCCTGAATAATCGCCGCAATATCGGTACGGGAGAGCGAAAGCCCGGCAACATAGGCCCCGATGATCATGGCAAGCCCCTGCTTTTCAAAAACACCCGAAAGAATCAGCGCCACCCCCAGGGCAAGCACGGAAAAATCGAAAGAATGTCTAAAAAGCTTGAGAAACGAGGCAAGCTGCCGCGAAAAAATCAGCCCAAGCACGGTAAAACCCAGCCATATACCAAAAGCCTTGCCCGCGATAAGGAGAATCCCCGCCGCGTTAAGTCCCCCCGCTTCGGCATTACCGGAAAGCACCGCCACAAGCCCCATGACCACAGCCAGGGCAATGATCCCCAGCACATCGTCAAAAACAGCCGCGGCCAGAATCGTTACCCCTTCGGGCGAATCCATCTTCTTCTGGTCGGAGAGAATACGCGCCGTGATCCCCACGGAAGTGGCGGTAGAAAGAATCCCCAAAAAGAGACAACGCGGATCCAGAAAAGACGCATGGAGCAAAAACACGCCGCTGGCCGCGCCCAGGGTAAAGGAGAGAATCACCCCCCCAAGCCCAATGACGACCCCCGCCACCGAATAGCGCAGAAAAAGCGCCAGATCCGTTTCCAGCCCCGATGTAAACAGCAGAATAATCGAGGCCACCGTGGCAAAGGCATAGAGTTCAGGACTTACCGCCATGCCTCCCCCGCCGGGGAGCGGGAAAACCCCATGCGGAAAGCCGGGCAGCGGCAGGGCCCCCAGTGCGTAGGGCCCGATGGCGATACCCGCCAGAAGCTCGCCCAGCACAGGAGGAATCCTGATCTTCTTTACCAGCCGCCCCCCCAGCCTCACGGCAAAAAGAATGATCCCAATTTGAAGCACCAGTTCAGACATTATGGCGGTCATATATTCTCCGGATATGCCTGGATAAATTTCGTTAAAAATTGCATGTGCATACCATAGAGATAATCTCATGGGGGGTAAAATAATGTCAATTATGGAGTCTGTCCACGAAGCCGGCGGCTCTATGGACAGACTTTGCCTAGTACAGGGCTTCCTGTAAATTTTTTACATTTTGGGACATTAATTTGTAATAGCTTTCTCCCCGGTCAAAATCCCTCTGGGAAATGTTGTGAACCGCATGGAGCAGCTGTTTCTTTGCCCCCGTTTCCTCGCAGATCGTATCGGCAATTTTTTCGTTGGACAGTTCAATGTGGAAGACCACGGGGATCTTTTCCGTCCTTACCTTTCCGACCAGGAAGGCCACGGTAGCGGCGCTGCATTCGGTTTCGGTGGAGCAGCCGGGGAATGCGGCAAAGTACTCAAGACCGTAGGCATCGGCAAAGTAGCGGAAAGGAAAGCGGTCTCCAAAGATGAAGGTCTTCCGTTTCGCGCCGTTTACCATAGTCTGAAACGAAGCGTCCAAATCCGTTAATTTTGCCAGGTAAGAGACGGTGTTTTTTTCATACTCCGCCGCGTTGGCCGGGTCCCTCTGTTTAAGCACATCGGCGATCTTCCGTACAATGAGTTTTGCGTTCTTGGGGGAAGTCCAGACATGCTCATCGTATTCCACCTCCTCTTCGTGATCGTGCCCTATCATCTCCGCCACGAGTTCACCCTTTGTCAAACCGGAAGCGTAGTAGGTTGGATAGTTCACCGGATTCGTATCTGCCATAAGCGCGTCAAAACTTGTGTCGCTTGCATATATGTGGAAGTGTTCCGTTTTGGCGGGAGCGTGAAGGTGATCGCTAAACATAATATACTTGGGAGCGCCCTTTGGCGGATTTCCAAGAGCCTCAAATTTATAGCGTACCCAGAGGCTTCCGTCATCTTCCTCTATAACACCGGTTCCTCTATAGGCATACCGTGACGTTACCGGAACGCCGTTTCTGTAGAAAGTCATAGAGTCGGCGGTAATGACAACTCTGTCCACATCGGTCACATAGTGGGTTTTGGCCTCCTCAAAATATTCCCGGGCGGTTTTTTCACCATCCTCCGCCTTGTGTTCCCAGACCGGATTCAGGGTTCCGTCAAGAAGATGGGGATACACCGACTGCCAGTCCCCCACCCAATCGGTCAGCGCGCGATCCTTGACATCCGCAAGGGTGAAGGCTTCGTCCCCATGGGAATGCCCTTCTTCATCATCCTGCATCCCCTCGACAACAACTTCTTCTACCACATCCACACAGTCCATGAGGGTAACAATCTCCATGCGGCTCGTATCCATTGATTCGATGATCCGTTCGACCCAGGCGTCGGATTCGCCGCCCACATAGATAAAGACATCGCAGTTTTGCACTTTGATAATATCCTGAGGACTCGGATCAAAGGAGTGGCTTTCCGCTCCCGGCTTAAGCAGCATGGTGAGATTAACCTTGTCTCCGGCCACTTCGCGGACAAAATCGTAGGGCGGGAAGATGGTTGTTACCACGTTTATTTTCCCGTCCGCTTTTCCCGCAGCCTTCCGTCCTCCGGCCGGCAAGACCGCAGCCAGGGACACCAACACGCACACAAAAAGAATCATTCGTTTCATATTAAACTCCTGTTAAGTAAATTTTGGAAATACCAGATCATGCAGCGTTGGGCACAGGGTCAGCAGTTCATTTTTACTTTAAGCTGTACGGTGCTTAAAGGAACAAAGCGGAAAACAGCAAATTTCAAAATAAAGACAGCCATCAAGAGGCTGGCCGCGGAGAAATCGGGGCAAGAGGCGGCGCTTTTCAGGTCCCGGAAAAAATTTTCCGCCCTCTGTATCAGGAGGCACAGGGGACATCCTTCGCCGGAACAATCGTGATTATGGTGAAGGAGAATGTAGCCTTCCGGAAAGAGGGCGGCCATGACAAAGCAAAGGCAAAGGCCCAGGCACAAGTATCCCGGTCTGTTTGCAGGCTTAGCCCTCATAAGCGCCCCCGGCAAGACACTTTTGGCAGGTTCCGTAAAAAACAGTCTTAAGCAGGTTGATTTTGAAATTATGACTATGGAGGAGATGTTTTTCGATCTTGTCCAGCAAATCGCAGTCCGCATGGATAAGATCGCCGCAGATTTCGCACTTCAAATGGAAATGATCCCGGCATTTTACCGCGTCTATGTACTGGTAACAGGCGCTTTTGCCTTCATTCAACACATATTTGCGGATCTTTCCCCCGGCCGCCAGTTTTTCCAGATGCCGGTAGATAGTGGTCTGCCCGATAATCTCTTCGGTATCCTCAAAATGCCGCGCTATCTGATTGACCGTGACATGAGTTCCCCCAAGGGACTCCATGTAATCAAGAATACGCTGCCCCTGACGGGTATGATAATTTGCCGGACGTTTTGCCATAGGCCTGTATCGTAGCATGATGGATTGGGACTGTCAATATGAAAATGAATATCATTTTTAATTTGATTCACAGACCCGGTTCTTCATTATGCCGGGGCAAGATGTCAGGGTAAGATTTGACCTGGGGCAGGGAGATGAGAGAATTTCAGGAAAGGAACCATTCCCATGCGGGGAGCACCTCGATAGAACCTGAGGCGGTTTTTATCAGCTCCCGTTCGTAAAGGGTGATAATCTGGGCCTCTTTTATCCCCATTTCTTCCATTGCGGCGACAAGAGCGCGTGTCTCCCGTTCCCGGGTTTCCCTGTCTTTCAGGCTCATGCAGACCTGTATCAAAGACCGGGGTATTTTTTGAGCCGCATCTCCCAGGGCAAAATCCACTTCCCTCCGTTTTTCGGTAAGGTAATATGAAATGCCTCCTGTCCGTAACAGAGGATAGCGCCGCCGCAATTCCAGATAAACCGCCTGCTCAAAGCGCTGCCCCAGGTTAAGACTGGGCGCCGCGGACAGACTCAGGGACAAGCCCGGATCGACGACATACACCTTCTGGGGATTGACCCGCACCTTCTGGAGCCCATAGGAAAAAAGAGGGACAAAGAACACCAGAAAGGCGTCCTCCAGGCGGGTACAGATCTGACCAACAGTTTCCCTGCTCATGGGAATATCCCGGGCAGCCAGTTGATCCCTGAGACGCTTTATTGAGACGAGGTTTCCGTTATTGGCGACAAGGGAATGGGCAAGTTCCCTGATCCCCCGGGAGTTGGTACCGCCGTACCGTTCCAGCACGTCCCTCAGCACCACCATATCAAGGTAATTCTGCAAAATCCCGGTACGGATAAAAGGATCATCCTGAATCATGACTTCCGGAAAACCGCCGCAGGATAAATACCCGGAAAAAGCATGCTCATATTCCGAACGTTCCTGCGGGGACGGGCTTTCGGACATTCCCCTGTGGCGAAGGTATTCCCGGAAACTGAAAGGCAGGAGTTCAAAAGGAAAGGAACGTCCCCGGAATTCGGTGGCAATTTCGGAGGACAGCAGTTTTGCCGAAGAGCCTGACAGGAAGAGTTTTACCTTTTCCGTATCAATAATCCGCCGGGCAAAAGCTGCCCAATCCTCTATCTCCTGAATCTCGTCAAAAAAAAAGTAAGAAAGATTCCTCCTGGCTTCGGGATTAAGACGGAAGAATGTCTCCATAAGCTCATTCAAAAGTTCCCGCCCCGAGCCCTCGTAGGACCTGAGCCGTTCATCATCAAAATTGAAATACAAAATATGACCGGGTTTAACCCCCTGGGCCCTTAAATCCGCAATTTCCTGAAAGAGCCGCCAGGTCTTTCCGCTCCGCCGCATCCCCACAAGCGCCGCGGCCAGCTTGCCTTTAAGCGAAAGTGAAAGATCCCGCCGGGTAAATTCCGGGAGTACCCTTGACTGCCATTCCCGTATCAGGATTTCTATGAGGGTCATAAGACAATAATATAACCTGAGAACAAAAGTTGCAACATCGCACGGCAACTTTATATATAAAGTTGCCGTGTAAAACGACAACTTTTCAAGAAATCGGGCTCCGCAGGGAGTTTTTATGGCAGTTTCAACAGTATTTTAATTTTTTCCGAAACCGTTAAACCAGGCCCGTTCGGCAAAGGGCTTGTACCGGGGACGTTTGCCTTCCCCCTCCGCTACGCCCACAGGCAGATAGGCGACCACCGAATATTCCGGGGGAATGTTCAGGAGCCGGCCGATTTCCGCAGGGATCTTCGGGTCCCCGGTTACCTGGCCTTCGATCCAGCAGCTTGCATAGCCCAGCGCGGTAATGGCCAGCAGCATATTCTCAATCGCGGCGGCGTAGTCCTGCACGTTAAAATACACGTCTGCGTAACCCGGTTTCCGCTGTGTCAGGACGCAGATTGCCGCCGGCGCGACGGTAACGGCGGAACTTTTAATCAGAGTCCCCACGGACCGGATCAGTTCCGGATCATCCAGACCGATACAGCTTGTGGTCTGGGTATTGCAGCCCGACGGGGCGGCCAAACCGGCTTCCAGGATTTTTTGCAGATCTCCCCGGGCTACAGGGCTGGACCGGTATTTACCCCGGTAGCTGTAACGTTTTTTGACGGCCTCAAAGAATTCCATACAATACCTCCCTTAATTGCACCGCTCTTGTGCGGCAGCGGCGCTCTATCCTCAAAAACATGGCAGAGACAGTATAGCTCATCAAGGCTGTCGGGTGAATATCCTCTATTTTGATCGATCCGCCCCAGGGCAAGCGGTACGTTTACCAATCTCGGAATATTGCAAAATCCCGGAATTCAGATATAGTATAAAAAAAGAAGGTACCGGATGAATAAAGAACGGCTCAACCCCCTCAACGATTTCGCCTTTCAGAAAGCTATGGGCGAGAAAGGAGATGAGGTCCAGCTTATCGCCTTTTTGAACGCCGTCCTTAAGCAGACCGGGAAAGACCACATCGAATCGGTAGAAATCCTTGAAGATAAGGACTTACCGGCGGAAATGGCTGGTGGCAAGGCCGGAAAATTAGATGTATTGGCAAAATTGGCGGATAATACCAAGGTCAATATAGAGGTGCAGCTTGCGAATCAGTATAACATGGAGCGGCGGAGCCTGGATTACTGGGCGTG
>JAITES010000192.1 GCA_031281925.1 Treponema sp.
CATCGTGTATATTGATGAAATCGACAAGATTGCCCGGAAAGGGGAAAACGTCTCCATTACCAGGGATGTTTCAGGCGAAGGCGTGCAGCAGGCCCTCCTCAAGATCATCGAAGGCACCATAGCCAGTGTGCCGCCCCAGGGAGGCCGCAAGCATCCCAATCAGGAGATGATCCGGATAAACACCGGCGACATTCTCTTTATCTGCGGCGGCGCCTTTGTCGGCCTGGACAAGATGATTGAACAGCGGGTGGTTCAGCATCCGATGGGCTTCGGATCGGAGAGTACCGAGAGGGGAAGCAAAAGCATCAAGGAACTTTATGATGCCCTGCACCCCGACGATCTTATCCACTACGGCATGATCCCCGAATTTATCGGCAGGCTTCCTATCACCGTAAGCCTTGAGGAACTCACGCAGAGCGATCTGAAGCGGATCATCACCGAGCCGAGGAACGCCATCGTCAAGCAGTACCAGGCTTCCCTGGCTATTGACAATGTAAAACTTGAATTTACCGAAGGGGCCATCAACGCCATTGCCGATACTGCCATCAAACAAAAAACCGGCGCCAGGGGACTGCGGGCCATTGTAGAAAAAATCATGACCGACATCATGTATGAAATTCCATCAATAGAGGGTGAAAAACAGGTTACCATCACCCAGGAAGTGGTGGAGAAGGCTGAACCGCCGGAGATTCACCCGCTGGCAAAGAGTGCATGAAACTGCGCCACCTGCGGCGGCTTGTGTATATGACCGCACCGTAGAGAGGTTAGCATGAAAGGCGGCGTCTCACAGTTCTTTTCCGCATTAAAGGAAAAAACCGGCAGTCTTGCTCTGAATATTCTGGGTGACGGTAACGCCGCCACCCCTACCGAATCCTTTCCCCTCCTCTCCCTAAAAGAACTGGTTCTCTTTCCCAACACGGTGACTCCGCTTTTTATAACCCAGAAGCCGGGAGTTCTTGCCGTTGAAACAGCCCTGCGGCAGGAACTGAGGCTCTTTGCCGCCTCTACAAAGTCCAAAGAAGACAACAGTACTTCTCCTGTGGGGACGGTGGTACGGATCATCCAGCATTTACGGCTTCCGGACGGCGGTTTCCGGATTGTGCTGCAGGGAGAATACAGGGGGATCGTGGTCAATGCCGAAGAAGACAAGGAGCATGTCAGAGTCTGGGTAAAGCCCTTCAAGGCTGTAAAAAGCGGAGAGCCTCTTGATTCGGAAACAGAAGCCCTGATGAGGGCTGTACAGAAATCCTTTGCCCAGTACGCGGAACTTTCAAAAAAAATCTCAACCGAAACGATCTCCGCGGCTGAACGGAGCGAAAACCCGGAACGGCTTTGCAACCTTGTCTGCAATTCCCTGGCGGTACGGGCGGACAGGAAACTGGCGCTTATCGGTATTGAAGATCCCCGGGACAGGCTTATCGACGTTCTTGAAAGCCTTGAGGCGGAAAATGAGATCTTTGGAATTCAGAGAAACATTTCCGGCAAGGTAAAAAGCCGGATGGAACGGAATCAGCGGGAATACTTCCTCAATGAACAACTCCGGGAAATCAACAAGGAACTGGGCAAGGAAGATGCGGTCGATGAATTTGAAGAAATAGAAAAGGCCTTGATGGCAAAGAATCCCGGAGAGGAAGTGCTGGAAAAAGCCCGGAAGGAAATAAAAAGGATCCGCCGCCTCCAGCCCCTTTCCCCTGAAGCAGGAGTTCTGCGCGGTTACCTTGAATGGCTGACAGACCTCCCCTGGAGCGAGTACAGTCCCGATTCCATCGAACTTTCGGAAGCGGAAAAGATCCTTGACGAGGACCACTTCGGCATGAAGAAGGCCAAGGAACGCATTCTGGAATTCATTGCGGTACGGCAGCTTTCCGGGGGCAGCAATGAAAAGGCGGCTGTCCGCGGGCCCATTCTCTGCTTTGTAGGTCCGCCGGGAACGGGGAAGACAAGCCTCGGGAAGTCGGTGGCGCGGTCTTTGGGCCGCCAGTTTGTACGGATCTCCCTGGGCGGAGTACGGGACGAGGCTGAAATCCGGGGCCACCGCAAGACCTATGTGGGAGCCCTGCCGGGGAAGATCATCCAGTCCATGCGGAAAGTCAGGACGATGAACCCCGTGTTTCTGCTGGATGAAATCGACAAGCTTTCCAGCGACTTCCGGGGAGATCCTGCCTCCGCCCTGCTTGAGGTGCTGGATCCGGAACAGAATTCAAGTTTTACCGATCACTATCTGGAACTGGCCTACGATCTGTCCAAGGTGCTTTTCATCACTACCGCGAATTCACTCCATGGAATCCCCTACCCTCTTTTGGACCGTATGGAGATTATTGAGATACCCGGTTACGGGGAAAACGAAAAACTTTCGATAGCGAAACAGTTTCTCTTTCCCAAGGAGCTTGAAGAAAACGGTCTTGGCGATGCAAAGATCAGCATCAGGGATGACGCTCTGCTGGAAATAATCCGGCACTGGACCATGGAATCGGGAGTACGGAACCTGGAACGGGAGGTTGCCCGCTGTATCCGCCGTATTGCCAGGGACGCGGTAAAAAAAGGTTACAGAGGGGAACTTTCCAGGGGAGAAAGTAAACCGATCGGCTCCTTCAAAAAGATCATCTCAAAAGAGGATCTTGAAAAACTTCTGGGCCGGAGGAAGTACAAAAACGATGTGGTATTCAAGGAAGCCCGGATCGGGGTTACATACGGTCTTGCATGGACCGAAACAGGCGGGGCCATGCTGCCTGTGGAAACCAGCCGTTTCCCCGGCAGCGGAGATTTAATCATCACCGGAAATCTGGGAGACGTGATGAAGGAAAGCGCCAGGATTGCCCTCTCCTACCTCCGCAGCGTACAGGATGACTATCATTTCAAATTCAGGGATATTGGAAAAAACGATTTTCATATCCATGTGCCGGAAGGGGCCATACCCAAGGACGGACCCTCCGCGGGGATAACCCTGGCCGCCTCCCTCCTTTCCACGCTCTGCCGGAAAGCTCCCCTGCCGGGCATTGCCATGACCGGGGAACTTACCCTGACAGGCAAGATACTCCCCATCGGGGGACTTAAGGAAAAGCTCCTCGCCGCCATAAGGAACGGCATTGAACGGGTGCTGCTCCCCCTGGAAAACAGGGAAGACTGGGAAGAACTGGATAAAGATATCCGGAATGCGCTCAAGGTGGACTTTGTGGAAAGGGCCAATGACGCTTTCGTCATTCTCTTTGAGCCGGGTATTCTCAAAACTCCGCAGAAGCCTTACAAGGCTAGGAAACCCCGCCGGCAGTCTCCAGAATAACTGCCAAAATCCGGTCCGCTGAACGATCCCAGGAAAACTCCTTTACACGCTCCAGACCCAAACGGCGGCACTCAGAGG
>JAITES010000268.1 GCA_031281925.1 Treponema sp.
CAGCTCCCATGTTTGCCATTGCCCCCACGGAAAGATCCATGTGGCCTGCTACCATACAGATGGTGAAGCCCAGGCCCAGCATCGCATAGAGCACGGTACTGTCGAAGATACCTTTCATGTTAAAGGCCGAAAAGAAATTCCTCGCAAAGATGCCCATGATCATCATGATCAGGATAAGCAGATAAAAACGGTAACTATTGATAGTCTTGCCCAGGTTGACGTTCTGGCCGGCGACCTGTTTTTTTGTGTCCATTTTACTCCCTCCCCAACCTGCGGGAAGAATTGGTGTTGAGCCACACAATGAAGAGGAACACCAGTCCCTGTATAAGCCATTGATTAAAGGTAGGTATGCCGATGAGGTTCATGATGTTGCTGAGTATCCCGATGGTTATGACGCCGCCGAATACGCCCACCATGGTCCCCCTGCCCCCTGCCAGAGTCATGCCTCCAAGGAGCACACTGGTAACCGCCCTGAAGTCGTAACCGTCGCCGGTATAGTAAGCCCCGGTCTTTGCCACCGACGCAAGGAAGATGCCCGCAATGGAACAACAGATCGCGTTTATCACATAGACCAGCACGATGGACTGCACCACATTGATCCCCGAAAGCCGGGCCACCTCGTAACTGGAACCCGTTACCTTGAGCTGGTTCCCGTACTTTGTTCCGGTCAAAATAAAATGCCCGATGATGAACATGATCACCATGACGATAACCATGATGGGGATGCCCAAAAATGATGATCGTGAAATGGCGTTGAAGGTTTCCACAGCCTTCAGGTTGTTTTTGGCAATCATGTCCGGGTATATCTGGGTACCGCTCCAAATCCAGCGCACGATGCCGCTCATCACGAAGTTGAAGGCCATAGTCCAGATAATGGGATGGGCGCGGAATTTTCCTACCATGAGTCCGTTTATCATCCCCAGGAAGGCTCCGGCAATGACACCGAAAAAGACCGAAGGCCAGAAACCCATCCAGAGGGTGGCAACGGCCACCATCCCGGAAAACGCTATGGTCATGGGAGCCGACATATCGGCATAATTGGCCGAATAGGTAACAAAGGACATACCCACCGAAACCATGCCCAAAAGGGCTATGGCCTGGACAGTGGCCCGGATATTGCTGGCGGTAAAATACTTGCCAGGCGCAACAAAGCCGCCTAATATCAGGAGCACCACGATAACCGCGTAAATGCCCACCCGGTTGATGAAGAGGATAAAAGGATTCTGCTTTATCCTGCGGGAATCAGTTCCGTCCTGCTTTACAGCTGCACTCATTTGACAAATTCTCCCTTGCCGTTAGCCGCAAGAAGGAGCGAACTTTCGCTCATGTTTTTCCGGTCTATTTCACCTATGATGTGTCCCTGGCGCATGATCACCGCCCGGTCGCAGAGGCCCACCATTTCGGGCAGATCCGAAGTAAAGAGAATAACCGCATTCCCTCTGGCGGCCAGTTCGGCAACGGCGTCGTGGATTATTTCCTTGGCGCCGATGTCAACGCCTCGGGTAGGCTCATCAAGAATCATCACCCTGGGCGCCGCGGCTATCCATTTTGCCATGAGCACCTTCTGCTGGTTGCCCCCGCTTAAATTGCGTACAGGCACATCTATGCCGGGTGTGTAGATCTTAAGTTTGTCGATGAGGTTTGTAACCGTGCCGCGGTTTCTTCTTCCCGAATAGAGAACCCCTTTTGAAAGCCGGGGGATGATGCAGGCCAGACAGTTTTCCGAGACGCTGAGGGCCAGGGCGAGGCCGTCGGTCTTGCGGCTTTCCGTGAGGTACGCGATGCCTTTATCGATGGCCTCGCTCATGCTGCGGATTTTGAGCTTTTCCCCGAAGAGGTAGATGTCTCCGCTGTCCAGGGGATCTATGCCCATGACGGATCGGGCAAGCTCGGTACGTCCCGCGCCGGCAAGACCGCAGACCCCGAGGATTTCCCCGGCATGGACATCGAAGCTCACATCATGGAAGAAGCCGTACCGGCTTACCTTGTCCAGGCGGAAGGCTTCTTCGCCGATTTTGGATTCCCGTTTCGAATAGAATTCGTCGATGGAACGTCCCACCATGAGTTCGACGATCTCTTCGCTTGAGACATCGCCGATGTTGCAGGTTTTGACATGCCTGCCGTCCCGCATCACCGTGATCCTGTCGGCAATCTCGAAGATCTCCTGGAGATGGTGGCTTATGTACGCGATGGCTATTCCCTGGTTTCTAAGCTGCCTGATAATTTCAAAAAGCCTGGAAACCTCGACGCTTGAAAGGGCCGAAGTGGGCTCGTCCATAACGAGAACGCAGGGATTGGAACCCAGTACTTTGGCAATTTCCACAAGCTGAGCCTCGTGCTGGGAGATTTCCGAAATGGGGCGGTGTATATCGAGATCCTCAAGGCCGACCCTGGCGAGAAGGGCCCTGGAATCCCGTTCCACAGCCTTCCAGTCAACAAAAGGAATTCCCCTTTTTTGGGGGAGTCTCCCTGCAAGGAGATTCTCTGCAATGGAAATAGGACGGGCAAGGCTCAGCTCCTGGTAGATCATGCCGATGCCGTATTCCTTGGCCGCCGAAGGACTGTGCAGACTGATAGGTTTCCCGTTCATCAGCACCTCTCCTGAGTAATCCGTAAAAGAGCCGGCCATGATCTTCATCAATGTGGATTTACCGGCCCCGTTCTCGCCAACCAGGGCATGAACCTCACCGGGCTTTACGCCAAAACTGACATCATCAACCGCCAAAGTCCCCGGAAAGGATTTTGAAACTTTTTTCATTTCGAGGGCAAATTCCGAAGATCCGCCGGGAAACCTCGTTTCCTGTTCGACTGAATTTTTAAGGTCAGCGCTCACTTTACCATCCATCCCCTTTAGACATAACACTATTTTTATTTATGCTCGTTATTGTATAATCGCTTATTGAGAGCCGTCCATAAAAAAGCGGTTTTGGGGAGCAAAAAAATCTAAACGTTTAGATTTGGAGGAACTGTGGCGACTATTAAAGATGTGGCACGGGAAGCGGGGCTCAGCACCGCCACCGTATCCTGTACCCTGAGCGGTAAAAAAAATGTTTCCCACAAGGCCCGGATAAAGATCCTTGCGGCTATCGAAAAACTTAACTATGTTCCCAACGAAAGCGCCCGAAAGCTCAGGCTCCAAACCAGCCGGGACATCGGCATCCTCCTTACCAGCATAGACGATCTCTACCACAGCGAAATCTTCAAGGGGATCACCCAGGTGATTCAGGAACACGGCTATTCAATCAATATCGGTTTTTCCAATAACCAGCCCCGGCTGGAGGAGAAAATTATAGACGGGTTCCTGTCCCGGAATTTTGCCGGGATCATCCTGATAAGCTGCCTGGCAAACAATTCGGCCTATATACGGAAGCTGCTCTCCCACGGCATCCCGGTGGTTTTTGTAGAACGGCGGCCGAGGAAAAAAGATATTAATTTTGTAGGTATATCAAATAAAAAAACCATTACCTTTCTGGCGGAAAAGCTCTCTTCCGGCGGTTATAAAAACATCTGGCTCTTCTGCGGGAATCCGGGAATCTCAAGCGAAAGCGATTGTGTTACGGCATTTAAGGGATGGTGCCTGAAAAATCCGGTGCGGGGCCGGATCAACTACACCAACATGACCAGGGAAGACGCCTTCCGTGTCGCCCTTGCGGAATTTTCCGCCAAGCCCCGGCCGGAGGCGATCATCGCCACCTCGGGAAACATGGCGCAGGGAATTTTGGAAGCGGCCAAGGTGCTGGGAGTTTCCCTGGAAAAAAGCGCCCTTATCACCTTTTCGGAGGAAACATGGATGGATACACGGTATCTCCCCCAAACGATCCACACCTCACGGCCGGCCTTCAAGCTGGGTTCCGGCGCGGCGTCCCTTTTGCTGCGGAACATCACCGCCGAAGGGAAAACGGAACGGAAGGAAACCATCCTGCTGGACGATAACATTCTCAATACCGGCATCACCATACCCCGCTATGACCCGGCAAAGAAAGAGAAGTCCCGGAAAATTCCCCGCCTCCGTATGCTGATGCTGGACAGTTCCTTTGCCTCCGGCGCCATGGAGATACTTGCCCGGAAATTCTACAACGATCACGGGGTTACCCTGACAATAGAAAAGGAAACGCAGAACCGGCTGTTTAACCGGATTATAGAAGATTCCGAATTCGATAAATCCCGCTACGATATCTACATGTTTGATATTCCCTGGCTCAATTTTCTTGCGCAGAATACCTGTCTGGAAGATATAAGCGATTTTATCAAAGCCAATAAAAATTATTTTAATTCGGTTTTAAAGGAAGTACTCGATAATTGCCTGTATCAGAACCGCTATTACAGCATCCCTTTTGCAGGAGGGGCGCAGCTGATGTTCTACCGTATAGATCTCTTTGAAGATCCAATCATATCGAAAGATTATTTCAATATCCATAAAACCAAACTGAGGCCCCCCAGAACCTGGCCGGAATTCAACGCCGTTTCCCGCTTCTTTACCCGGCGCTTCAATCCGTCCTCGCCGGTGGAATTCGGTACAAGCTGTGCGGGAATAATCGCGGAAGAACTGTGCCCGGAAATTTACGCCCGTATCTGGGGTTTCGGCGGCCGCTTCTTCAGCAGGAACAACCTTCCCCAGTTCTATTCGGAGAGCAATGTCCGGGCCTTTGAAAACCTTACGGAACTCCAGAACTATACCCCGGGCCCGATTCTCTCCACCACCTGTATGGATACTGTCAGGGATTTCTACAGCGGAAAAACAGCCATGTTAATCACCTATACCGAATATGCGTCGAAAATAATGGACGCCATCAACCGGAACATCTTCGGCAAGCTGGACTTTACCTTTATACCGGGCATGGCGCCTATTTCAGTGGGCTGGAATCTGGGGATCAATATTTTTTCAAAGAAAACCGAAATAGCCTACCAGTTTTTCAAATGGCTCTACCGGAAGGATGTAAATTATTACCTTACGATTCTGGACGGCCAGTCAACTTCGATTTATCCTTTCCAGAACAACGAACTATTGAAGCTCTACCCCTGGATGCAGATCACCCTCGACAATCTCAAATATGCCCGGAAACGAAACCCCTACACCAAAAATTCCATCGTCATTCCCTGGAACAAAATTGAAGACATCGTCTACCTGAATACCGGACTCATGTTTGAAGGGAAACCGGTAGCGGACTGCCTAAAGGCCATTGACGAAGCGATTACCGGCCTTATGGATGTTTACGGCCACTTTTACCGGGACTGATGTGAGACTGCTCCAAAATCCGGCAGGGGCAATAATTTTGGAACATACTTAAGATTATGGCGATTATTGCGGTATATTATATGTATGGAATCGATCATCTTAGCTTCCGGTTCTCTTCGAAGACAGGAGTATTTCAGGCTTTTGGGCCTGCCCTTCAGCGTCATGCCTCCCCTGATTGACGAGGATCTGAATCGGCATCTGCCGCCCCGGCAACTGACCGAGGAACTGGCGATAAAAAAAGTCCAAAAAATCGCCGAACTCATGAAGGGGATCACCCCTCACTGGATCTGCGGCGCAGACACCATCATCTCGGTAGACGGAGACGTTTTCGGCAAGCCGAAAGACAGGGACGATGCCAAGAGGATGCTCACCAGCCTGCAGGGCCGGGAACATGAGGTTATCACCGGAATAGCCCTCTATAACGGCCGTAAACAGTCGGTGGATTGCCGTTCCGTGGTGAGTACCGTTACCTTTGTCCCGGTACCGGAAGCGGAGATTGAGTGGTATCTCAATACCGGAGAATGGCAGGGCGCCGCGGGGGCCTACAAGATACAGGGCCTGGCGGCCTGCTTCATTGCGGGGATAAAGGGTTCCCCGAGCGCCATTACGGGCTTGCCAATGCACGAATTTTATGTCATGCTAAGGGAAAATGGATACAACTATGGCGGTTAATCCTCTTTAGAGGTGAACTTGTTCCAAAACTAACCGAGTTTTGGAACAAGCTCAGGTATCTGTGTATACGGTAAGGAGAGCTTGAGCCTTGGCTTTTAGCTTTCGTTTTACCGATTTTCCGCCGGTTAGGCTGCTTGAGCGGCCGAACACCGGTGAGATACAGGGAAGGTGGGAGTTTTTCAGGACGAAAAACTCCGTGAGGAGGATGCTTTGGCAGTAGTTACCATGAAAAGCCTGCTGGAATCGGGGGTTCACTTCGGCCATCAG
>JAITES010000052.1 GCA_031281925.1 Treponema sp.
GACTACTATACCAACAGTTTCCATGTGCCGGTACACTATCCCATCGCCGCCCTAAAGAAGATCGGCATTGAGGCGCCCTACCACGCCCTGACCAACGCCGGACACATCAGCTATATCGAACTGGACGGGGACGCCTCCAAAAACCCCGAAGCTTTCGAAAAGATAGTCCGCGCAATGAAGGAGGCGGGCATAGGCTACGGCAGCCTGAATCATCCCCTGGACAGGGACCCGGTCTGCGGTTTCCGCGGCATCATCGGCGAGACCTGTCCCAAGTGCGGCCGGACCGAGGGGAACATCCCCTTCGAGCGGATCAGGCGCATCACCGGCTATCTGGTGGGGACTCTGGAGAGGTTTAACGACGCCAAACGGGCGGAAGAAAAGGATAGGGTGAAGCATTTTGACCTTGACCATCCCGCGGCCCGCTGCTGAGGCCCTGCGTCCCGTCCGGGCGGAAACCTGTGTCTCGGAGACGCTTGTCATAGGCGGCATTGAGAGTGAGTCCATTGTAGACGGTCCGGGTTTCCGTTACACTGTGTTTGTCCAGGGCTGCGACTTTAGCTGCCCGGGCTGCCACAACCCCCAACTCCAGACCCGGGAGGGGGGCCGCAGCGTTGCCCTGGGCGAAATCCTGGACGCAATCCGGGGGAACCCTCTCCTGGACGGCCTTACCCTTTCAGGCGGCGACCCCTTTGTTCAGGCCGCCTCCTGCGCGGCCCTGGCGGAAGAAGTCCATGTCCTGGGTCTTTCGGTGTTCACCTATACCGGCTACACCTTCGAAACCCTGTGGCAGGCGGAAAACAGCGCCTGGCGGCATCTTATCAGGGCCACCGATGTCCTGGTGGACGGCCCCTTTGTGCGGGAACTCCGCAACATCGACCTGCGCTTCCGGGGTTCCTCCAACCAGCGGCTCATCGACGTGCGCCGGACACTTGCCGCGGGGGAGATCGTTGTTCTTCCGGAGGAATAGGCCCCTATTAGTAAAATAGAAGGAAAAACGAAAAATGAAACAAATTATCTTTTATTGTATTTTAATCAGCGTTTTTTCGTGCAGTAGAGAAAACACTGAAAGCATGGTAAACGAAGAACCCGTAATTATCCGCCATGAAGAGACTAAGCCTGAAGTGGTACCGGATAAACCTTCAAAAGAAAAATATGTTAGCAATGAGATAATTAGAAAAACACATGAAATTTTATATGATCATGAAAAGACAATGGAGGAACGGCTTGAAATAATATTTTCAGATGAGGAATTGCAGGATTTTGTACAAATGAATAAGGAATATATTATTGAAAAATCAGAACAAATTAGACGATTTTAAATCATGGATAATACACCGGATGATTTGGAAGGATATCCTATGGATATAGAGGCTATGGATGAACAAGAGAAAAATAAGTTTTTATGCGGCCCATGGCTGGGTGAGTTAATATTATCAGATAATTCAGTTAAGTGGGGATATATGTTTAATGATGACGGCAGCTTTATCTATTTAGACATGACGCAAGAAGCTATACGAGAAGGTTATTTAACTACTCGTGGACAATGGCGCTTAAATAACAATGAAATAGAAATCCTCATTACCGGATATGAAACATCAGACAGGGAAGCAATATCAGGGCCATATTATAATCCACTGTACGATGACTATAGCGAATCTGAACGAGAAGAATTTGCACAACGCTGGGCTCATTTATTTAGATATCCGCTTGAAACAAAGAGAATCATGCATATAGCAGCCGATTCCACATGGGAAACAATAGGCAGCATGGAAAGCCTAAAGACAGGACTTATACTTTATGGACAGAATATACTTCCCAAAATTTATTTGAATAAGCTGATTTTAGATAAAAGAACAGAATTCCAACAATATTTTTATAAAAATTATGTCGGAAGTCTTAAAATTCCTTTTAACCCTGCAGAATAGATACAAACAGAGCCTCTATTCGAATGCGGGGGCGCCGGGTGTCCCGCCGGAAGCTCAATCATTCAAGCCTGTCTTTCTTTCCGAACACCAGGCTGATCTTCGTTCCCGAAATTCCGTCGCTTTCCACTTCGAGTCCGGCTCCGTGAAGTTTGGCGCCGTGCTTGACAATGGAAAGTCCCAAACCGGTTCCGCCGGTTTTGCCGTTTCTGCTCTTGTCGAGGCGGTAGAAGCGTTCAAAAACCCTCTCCTGTTCGGCAGGGGGAATGCCGATTCCCGTATCGGCAATGGAGAGGCGGATTTCGTTTTTGTTCTTTGTAACTAAGACGCGGACTTCTCCGTTCTCCCTGTTGTATTTGACGGCATTGTCCAGAAGATTGAACAAAACTTCCTGCATCACCTGGGGAATGACCGGAAGCGCGGTCTTCTCTCCTTCCAGGGCAATGCGGATATTTCTGGCCTGCGCCGCCGGACGGATGCGTTCCGCCGCCCCTGAGGCAAGGGAGAGAAGATCGGCTTCTTCCTTCTCAAGTTCCATGCCGCCTTCATCCAGACGGGAAAGCATCATGATGTCGTTTATCAGTCCAAGCAGTCTTTGGGCTTCCCTGTAAATTTTTGCCCCGAAGGCCGCAGCCTCTTCCTGTTTGACAATTCCGCCGGAAAAAATTTCCGCATATCCTGAAATAACCGTAAGGGGCGTCTTGAGTTCATGGGACACATTGGCGGAAAATTCACGGCGCAATTTTTCCCGGTCTTCCTGTTCCGTTACGTCAAGCAGCAGGAGGACTGCTCCCTGAACATTCCCGCCGTCCGTTACGGGGTTTGCCATAAGGCGCAGATGAGAATCTTCAACGGAAAGAACCGTTTCCAGCGGAATTCCGTTCAGGGTTTTTTCCAGGGCAAGCCGGAAAGGTTTGTCCCGTCTCAGCTCAAGGATATTGCGGTTTTCCATTGCCGAACTGAGACGCAGCAATTTTATGGCGCTGTTGTTGCAGGAAAGTATATGTCCTTCCCTGTCCAGCACCAGAAGCCCCTCCCGCATATTGTCGGTGATGGCCTGAAACTCAATCTGTTTTTTCCGCAGTTCGCCAATCTGCTTTTCAATCTGATCCTTCTGTTCCCTGATCCTGGAAAGCAGGGGGCTGAATTCTTCATATACAATATTGTTTTCCGGTTTTTCCAGATTGAGGCTGTTAAGGGGTTTTACTATACGCCTGGTAACAGCGGAAGCCGTAAAAAGAGAGCAGACAAAAACCGCCAGTACTATTGCAAGGGTGAGGGGCACAAGCGTCATCGCCGAACTGAGTATGCTGTCCATACTTACGGCAATTCGCAGAATGTTTCCGTTCGCAAGTTTAACGGCCCTGTAATAGACTCGCTTCCCGAGGCTTTCGGAAAAACGGATGCTCTCGCCGGGACCCCCCGCCGCGGCCGCCTGTACTTCCTGACGGTCCGAATGGTTTTTCATGTTCCGCGCGTCCGTTTCATTGTCAAACAAAACCTTCCCGTCCGCGGCGATCAGGGTAAGTCTGGGGCCGGGCGCAAGCGTTTCCAGAAGTTCTTCCCCTGCGGCTTCAATTCCCGCACGAATATATTCCAGTTCAATCGCCGCCTCATGTTTCATCTGCCGGGAGAATCCCCAGTACACGGCAAAATGAATCAAAACCGCTGTCAGTATTATCGAAAGACCCGACAGCAGTCCTGTTGTGATAAAAATGATGCGCTTCATTCCCCTTCCCCTATCTTGTAACCCAGGCCGCGGACTGTTTTGACAAACGCCCCCGCGGGGCCAAGCTTACTCCTCAGGGTGAGTATGTGGGTGTCTACGGTTCTGGTTTCTCCGGTAAAGTCATAGCCCCATACCTGCTGCAAAAGCTGTTCCCTGGAGAGGACAGAGTCTTCATTCCTCAGGAGATATACCAGAAGATCGAATTCCTTTATGGTGAGCGAAATTTCACCGCTGCCTGAAGTAACGGTGTGCCTTGGAATATTGACGCGGAGATCGCCCAGTCTGAATTCCTCCTGATTCCCCGGCTGAGTCCGCCTGAGCAGGGCCTTTACCCTGGCTTTCAGTTCCATGAGGCCGAAGGGCTTGGCAATATAATCGTCCGCGCCGCCGTCAAGGCCGGAGACTTTGTCGTATTCGCTCCCCTTTGCGGTGAGCATGATGACAGGCAGCCTGGCAAATTTTGAAGAACGGAGTTTCTTCAAAATGGAAAGTCCGTCCTCGCCGGGAAGCATGATGTCAAGGAGAACCAGGTCAGGCTGTTTTTCTTCCATGGCCTGCCAGAAACTTTTTCCTTCGGCAAAGCCCTTTGCATCAAGTCCTGAATTGTCCAGAGTATAGAGAACCAGTTCGCGGATGGAATCTTCATCTTCAACAAGATAGATCAGGGAAGGAGCGGCTTTGCGATCCGTTTGAGAATGCATAACGTCGCTCCGGCGATGGCTGTCGTTTTTCAAGCCGGCTGCCCCCTTTCGCCGGCGATCGAATAGACCACCCATTCGGCAATATTCACCGCATGATCTCCTATGCGTTCCAGATACTTTGATATCATGAGAAGATCCAGGCATGCGCCGCCGCTCCGGCTGTTTCCTGAAATGATTTCAATCAACTCCTGTTTTATTTTTCTGAACAATTCATCGACCTCGTCGTCGCTTTTGATCACATCCCTGGCTTTCTTCAGATCCCCTGCCACAAAGGAATCTATACTGGCGGTCAGCATCGCCGCGGTTGCCTTTGCCATATCGCCGATATGAATATCGCTTTTCAGTATTTCTCCGGTTCGCAGGGTTTCCGGAAAAACGCCGCGGCCGGAACTTCTGTTTCTGTAAAAAAAATTTGCCAGTTCCGCAATGTCCGCGGCCTGATCTCCTATGCGTTCCATGTCGCCGACCATCCGCTGCGCCGCGGTTATCTGCCTGAGATCCCCTGCCACAGGCTGTTCCCGGAGGAGAAGCCGCACACAGATCGATTCGATCTCCCGTTCCTTGAGGTCTATTTCTTTCTCCAGTTTAAGCGCCTTCTCCCTTAAAGCCGCGTCTTCATCCAGAAAACCGCCCACGGCGCTGGCAATGGCATCTTCGCAGAAAGCGCCCATACGGATAAGTTCCGTATGAAGGGACTCAAGCTGCTTCCGGTAACTCTCTCTCATCAGCCAAACCTCCCGGTAATGTAATCTTCCGTACGTTTGTCCTTCGGCATGGAAAAAAGCTCCTCGGTGGCGCCGCACTCGATCAGTTCTCCGGACAGGAAGAATGCGGTATTGTCCGAGATGCGGGCGGCCTGCTGCATATTGTGCGTTACCATAACAACAGTGTATTGCCTTTGCAGTTCAAAGACCAGATCTTCAATTCTGGAAGTTGAAACAGGGTCAAGGGCCGAAGTAGGTTCGTCCATGAGCAGAACTTCCGGTTCCACGGCCAGGGCGCGGGCTATGCAGAGCCGCTGCTGCTGACCCCCGGAAAGGGAAAAGGCGCTTTTCTTTAGGCGGTCTTTGATCTCGTCCCAGAGCACGACTTCCCGCAGGGATTTTTCCACGATCAAATCCAGAGCGGCTCCGGAGCGTATTCCGTGCGTTCGCGGGCCAAAGGCAACATTGTCATAAACACTCATGGGAAAGGGATTCGGTTTCTGAAACACCATGCCTACCCGCTTGCGGAGCGTACCGGAATCGGTAGTGCCGTATATGTTTTCTCCGTCAAGAAGAACCGTTCCGCTGATGCGGCATCCTTCCACAAGATCGTTCATACGGTTGAGCGTCTTGATGAAGCTCGATTTTCCGCAGCCCGAAGGACCTATAAGCGCGGTAATTTCATGTTCCCTGATCCCCATATTGATTTTTTTCAGCGCCTGGGAAACGCCGTAATAGAGATTCAAATCCCTGACGCTGATCTTATCCATGCTCCGCTCCCGTGTTTCCCGAAAGTTTTTTCATCAGAAAGAATGAGACGGCATTGATCAGCGCGGCAAGAACAAAAAGTACTGCCGCGGAGGCATAGGCCTGTTTGATATAGAACCCTTCACTTGACAGGCTGTACATGTGTACGGCAAGTGTACGCCCCGAGGAAAACAGGCTTTTGGGAATTCCGGCCACCGTACCGGCTGTAAAAACAAGCGCGGCGGTTTCGCCAAAGATCCTTCCCGATGCAAGAATGATTCCTGCAAAAATGCCGGGGACCGCCGGCGGCAGAACCACGGCCGTCACGGTCCGCAGGCGTCCTGCGCCGAGGCTGAAACTTCCTTCCCTGTAAGTATCGGGAACAGAAAGTATGGCTTCCTCCGCAGTCCGCATGATGATGGGGAGGATCATGATCGCCATGGTAAAACTCCCCGCCAGGATCGAGTAGCCCCAGCGCAGATACACCACAAAGAGCAGCATGCCGAAGAGGCCGTAAATAATGGAAGGGATGCCCGCCAGAGTTTCTGCCGCAAGACGCACCGCCCTGACCACAATATTTCCGGAGCGGGAGTATTCCGCAAGGTATATGGCGGCGGAGACACCGAGTGGAACTGAAAGCAGAAGGGAAAGAAAGGCCATTATCAGCGTGTTGATCAATGCGGGAAGAAGGGAAGCGTTTTCGCTTGTGTAAACTACAGAAAAAAGTTCCGGGCGCAGATTTGGTATACCCATTGTAAAAATATAGGATGAAATAAACAGAACAACAAGAATGCTTGTTCCCGCGGCCGCGTATACCAGGAGCCGAAGCAGCGGCGGCAGGAGGCGTTTCCGTTCCGTATTCATCGTGTCCTTCCCTTTACCAGAGAAAAGAGCATGTTGATTATCAGAATAAAAACAAAGAGTACAGCCGCGGTAGCTATCAATGCTTCACGGTGAAGCTCCGCCGCATAACCCATCTCCAGTACAATATTGGCGGTCATTGTCCGCACTCCATGAAAAATGCTGTCCGGAATCAGGGCCTGGTTTCCCGCCACCATGATCACCGCCATGGTTTCACCGATTGACCTTCCTGTTCCAAGAATCACCGCCGCCGTAATTCCGGATCTGGCCGCGGGAAGGACCGCAAAAAAGACGGCCTCCTCGTGAGTCGCTCCAAGGGCCAGGGCTCCTTCGTAACAGGTCCCGGGCACCGAGCGTATGGCTGTTTCGGATACGCTGATAATTGTGGGAAGGATCATTACACCCAAAATGATCGATGCGGCAAGCATGCTTTTTCCGCTGCCGCCGCCTGAAAGACGCAGGGCCGGAACAAGAACAACAAGGCCGAAAAATCCGTAGACTACAGACGGTATTCCCGCAAGCAATGCAAGCGCCGGATTCAGTAGTGCATGAAGCCGTTTCGGGCAGAAACAGGCCAGGAATACGGCTGTGAGAATTCCGACAGGAACACCGGTAATAATTGCCCCCGCAGTAACACAGAGAGTCCCAAGGATCATGGGAGCTATTCCGAAAAGTCCGCTGCCGGGTTTCCAGATCTTTCCGGCAAAAAAATTTACAGGCCCAATCCTGCCGATTCCGGGAAGCCCGCCGGCAAAGAGGAAGAGGCATATCAGGATCACGCAGAGAATGGAGATGCATGCGGCAAGCAGGAATACTATACCCATGATCCGTTCTCTGTTCATTGCAGTTCCTTCCAGTCCCCGGCCTTGCCGGAGAATATGTCGCCGACCTGCCGGCGTGAAAGATTTTCAAGGGAATTCTCGCGATTTACAATCACCGCGATGCCATCCACGGCGATCATGATACTGCTGATGCCTTTTTCACTTTCGGAAGATTTTAGTTCCCTGGACGCCATGCCTATATCGCAGATGCCGTTGATCACCGCGTTCATTCCCGTGGAAGAATCGCTCTGCTGTATTTCGATATCAATATCCGGATTTTTTTTGATGTAAGCCTCCCGCAGTTTTTCCATCAGCGGACTGACCGACGAAGAACCGGCTACCCTTACGGTGGACGGCGCAAGCCGGCTCCTGGGAACTTCCCTGCCTGCCACAGGCAGATACCCGTTCCCGGCAACCACTTCCTGTCCTTCGGCGCTCAATATAAAATTGATAAAGTCCGCCGCCGCGGGGCTCAGTTGATCTTTAACTGCAATCAGAAAAGGCCGTGATATTTTGTAATCGCCTCCGGCGATGGCCGCGGCGCTTGCCTCGAATCCGTCAATCTTCAGGGCTTTAACCGTATCGTTCAACGAACCCAAGGATACATAGCCTGCGGCGTTTTTGTTTCCCGCAACGGAAGCCAGCATAACCGCCGTATTGTTTGTAATCTCTGCCCGGACAGTGGTATTGTCGTTTTTATTTTCATCAAGCACTTCGAAAAGTTCAACAAAGGCGCTCCGGGTTCCGGAACCTTCTTCCCGGGAAATAACCGTGATGGATGTGTTTTCTTTTCCTGCACATCCGGCCAGGCCCGCAAGCAGAACTGCCGCCGAAACAAGTTTCGTAATTTTTTTCGTCTGTTTTCTCCTTGACCGGTATATGACAAACATGGGCCCTTACATAAACCGCTGCATAGACCGTTAGAGTGAGAATAAAAATTCAATGTCAAAACAGGAAAAAGAAAATGTCAAATCCGTGTCAAATTTGGAAACCGGTTTTACGGTTAAATTCTTCGCTCAGGCCCGGGACGCTTCCAGCGCATCCTTGATCATGCCGTATACAGTATCGGAGAGAACCTGTTTCTTGTCCTCGCCCTTGAGATCCGCCGTGTTGATAGGTTTACAAAACGTTACCGAAACGGGAACACTCTGGACCCGGTAGTTGCGTTCAAAGACATCGTAGCTTCCCGAAATGGCCATGGGGACGATGGGGGCATCCGCCCTGGTTGCCAGCTTGAGGGAACCGGGATGAAAGGGGAGAAGTCCCTGTCCTCTTGAACGGTGCCCCTCGGGGAAAATGATCATGGCCTTTCCGGCCCGTATCCGTGCGACACCGTTTTCTATGGTTTTAAGCGCCTTGCGGGGATTGCCCCGGTCGATGAAGAAGCCCCCAAGGAGGGAGATCCACATATTGAGGAACGGGACGTAGCTCAACTCCTTTTTCGCGATGAAGCCGAAGGGACGGCCGATATAGGCCAGTACCAGGAGTATGTCAAAGATTGAGCCGTGGTTGCTCACGAAGCATACGCCGCCCGTGCGGGGAATATTTTCCCTGCCGGAAACCGTTATCTTGCAGCCCACAACACGGATGGAAGTAAGACCCCAGAATTGGGCAACACGGTACATTACCTGGGTCATGGGTTCCCTCAATCCCAGAAGACTGAGGATAAAGACCACAAGCCCTATCGGAATATAGACTAAAATGGGAAGCGCCACCAGGCCGAACTGAATAATAGTCTTTACAAGATTCATTCCTACCTCCCCCCAAACCGTTCCGGCTCAAGCTTCTGCAACTGTGAACGGGCTTCTTCCACATTCTTCCAGACAAAACCCCGGATTCCCAATGCGTTGGCAGCATCTATATTTTCTCTCATATCGTCAAAAAAAACAATATTTTCAAAATTGCAGCCCAGCCTTTCGGCAAGAATCTCATAGATTTTTTTTTCCGGTTTTATCAGAGCCAGTTCGCAGGAAAAGAGGGCAAGGTCTACTTTATGAAACACGGGCAGTTCGGTTTTGAGCCAGCCCAGAAAATCAAAGGGCATGTTGGAAAGGATTCCCAGCTTAAATCCCCTTGCCTTGATATCCTCCATAAGCTCCAGGGTACCGGGATTGAAATTCTTCCAGCTGTCCGTATCGAGACGGGCCATTTTCAGTATGGTTTCTTCATCGGCATGGATGCCCGCCTCCCCTGCCAGATAATGATAGTAGCCTGCCGTATCAAAACGTCCCCGGTCATACTCCCGCCTGCACATCCGGTCTGCCCTGTTCAGTTTCTCAACCGGGATTCCCGCAAGAGCGGCGAGGTCCTCCCGCACGGAAGGAGGCGGAGACATGCTGATTACACCGCCATAATCAAATATAACTGCTTCTATCACATTCATTATACGGTAAGGACTCAGTACTGGGCGCTACATGATTCGAACATGTGACCCCCACGGTGTAAACGTGGTGCTCTAACCAGCTGAGCTAAGCGCCCGGTTTTCCCTCTATAACAATATGGAATTTTTCGCCGTTACAACGGCAACCCTTTTATACATTGGCTACTCATAAATACCGGGAAAAATTCGTTGTGTCAAGCGGTTCCGGGCGAAATGATCACCTTTTCCGCCGCAGTTTCCGCCATGCGTTCACCGCGACGATGGCGACTAAAGCGTCATTTCAGAATAAACAGGACGGCAAAAACCAGGGTGGAAAAAATAAAGCACCCCAGGGCAAAATTAAGAAGCGTATTTTTCGAAATAGTCATGATCTACCTCACTTCACCGCCATTATCAGAGTGGCGATAGCGGAAACCAAGGCGGCAAGGGCGGCTATCAGGCCGGAAACGGCTACCACCCATGTAGCGACGCCTTCCTTCCGGTCCTTTTTTGCCGCCGGAGGCTGTTTTTTCCCTGCCATATATAATAATACCACAGGCGGAGGCGGGTGGTCAAGGAATCGGAGGGAAACCCCGGTTGAACTGCAATACGCCCGCGGTCTTACTTGAGTTTTTTCAGGTAATCGAAGCTGGACTTGGCACATTCCAGGGCGGTTTTTCCGGGAGTAGGCCTGTCCTGCTCTACGATCACGTATTTGGCGCCTGCTTTTTTGCTGGCTTCCAGGATAGAGGGTACGTCCTGTACTCCGTCTCCGACCGCGCGGAATTCAAAGCCGCCCTTGGCTTTGCCCCCTCCCTCTTTGGCAATACCGATGAGTTCGTACATGTTTTCGCCTTTGATGCCTTTGGGAAGGTAGAAGTCCTTGAGGTGCACTACCGGAGCGCGGCCTGAGTATTTGAGCACGTATTCGGAGGGATTGACGCCTCCCACGTTTGCCCAGCATGTATCAATTTCTGTCTGGAGCAGGTTCTTGGGCAGGCTGTCGTAGAGGTCGTCCAGCGCAAACTTGCCCCTGTATTTTTTGAATTCAAAGTCGTGGTTATGGTAGAGGAGTATTGCCTTCTTGCTGTTTACCACTTCCCCCAGGATGGCGATGCTCTTCTTGACCCATTCGTAGTTGGGGCCTGTGCTCCGGTCATCATCGTGGAGGTAGGGGATAACGATATATTTGCAGCCCAGCGCTATATGGGCGCCGATAAGCCCCTCGGGATCGGCGACCATGTCCCGGTAGGGCACGTGGGCCGAAACCGCTGTCAGTCCTGCCTTGTCCAGGGCGGCTTTGAAGACTTCAGGCTTCTTACCGTAGAGCCCGGCAGTCTCTACATATTGATACCCGATGGCCGCTACCTTCTTCAGGGTTCCTTCCAGGTCTTTGGCCATATCATCACGTACATTGTACAGTTGAAGTCCGATAGGAAGCATGACATTCTCCTTATCCATAATTAATATATGCGGTATTGTCCGCTCTTTTATATTATCCTACAAAGCCCCGTATTGTTAAAGGGGTGTCTTGAATGATATGCTGGTAGAAATGGACAAGCTTATTATCAAAGGCGCCAGGGAGCATAATCTAAAAAATATTGATTTGGAACTTCCCAGGGACAAACTTATCGTTATTTCCGGTCTTTCCGGCTCGGGAAAGAGTTCTCTTGCATTTGATACAATCTTTGCCGAAGGGCAGCGCCGTTATGTAGAGAGTCTTTCGGCCTATGCCCGGCAATTTCTGGGCCGTATGGACAAGCCGGATCTGGACTATATCGAAGGTCTTTCCCCGGCAATCAGCATTGAACAGAAGACCACCCACCGCAATCCCCGTTCCACGGTGGGCACGGTAACCGAAATTTATGACTACTACCGGCTGCTCTATGCCCGGATTGGCGTTCCCCATTGCCCTGTCTGCGGCAGGGAGATCAAGGAACAGCCCATAGACCAGATCATCGATACGATCATGGAGCTGGGGGAGGGGACGCGGGTGCAGCTTCTCGCTCCCGTGATCCGGGGGAAGAAGGGTGAGCACCAGAAGATAATCGAAGACGCCAAAAAAGCCGGTTTTGCCAGGGCCAGAATAGACGGTGTACCGGTGGGTCTTGATGAAGAGATAAGGCTGGACAAGCAGAAGAAGCACAGTATCGAAATTATCGTCGACCGGCTGGTGATTGGCAAGGATATCCGTACACGGCTTGCCGAGTCGGTGGAAGCCGCCCTGGATGCGGCGGACGGGATCATGGTGGCGCTTGTCCATGGCAGCGACGGGGATACGGAGCAGTTTTTCTCCCAGAAGAACGCATGCCCGGACTGCGGCATCTCGATTCCTGAACTGCAGCCCAGGCTTTTCTCCTTCAACAACCCCTATGGGGCCTGTCCTTCCTGTTCCGGCCTCGGGATCAGGATGGAATTCGATCCCGATCTTGTAATTCCCAACCGGGAGCTTTCCTTTAACGAAGGCGGCTGCCTGCCCTACAACCCGGACAGTGCCTGGCACCGCAGCCGTTTTGAAAGTCTCGCGAAGCACTTTAAATTCAGCCTGAATACGCCCTTCAAGGATCTGCCGAAAAAGGCCATGGACGCAATCCTCTACGGCAGCAAAGAGAGTATCGATATTCACTATGAGAACAAGGACAAGTCCGGCTACTTTGACTACAACACCCGTTTCCCGGGCATACTTGCCGATCTGAAACGCCGTTATATGGAAACCCAGAGTCCGGGAATCAAAGACTGGCTCGAAAAGTTCATGAGCCAGAAGCCCTGCGAAGAATGCGGGGGCAGGCGGCTGAAGAGGGAGGCTCTGGGCGTAACGGTCGGCGGGCGGCTCAATATCTGGGAACTTTCCAGTCTTTCCGTATCCGATTCCCTCAAATTCTTTGAAACCATCAAACTGGACAAGAACGAAAAGAAGATAGCCAACCAGATTCTCAAGGAGATCAATGCCCGCCTGGGCTTTATGAAAAATGTGGGACTCGATTACCTCACCCTGGAACGGAAGAGCGCCACGCTTTCCGGGGGGGAGGCCCAGCGTATCCGTCTGGCTACCCAGATCGGTTCAAGCCTGGTGGGGGTGCTCTACATTCTCGACGAGCCTTCCATCGGTCTCCACCAGCGGGACAACCAGAGGCTTATCGATACCCTGCTCTACATGAGGGATCTGGGGAATACACTCATCGTGGTGGAGCATGATGAGCAGACTCTCCGTACCGCCGACTATATCGTGGATCTGGGGCCGGGCGCGGGAGTTCACGGCGGCTATGTGGTTGCTCAGGGGAACCCCAGGGAACTGATGAAGTCCCAGGAAAGCCTTACGGGCCGGTATCTGGCGGGAGCGCTCAAGATGGAGATACCCGCGGAACGGCGGAAAGGGAAGGGGATCAGCCTCGCTCTGAAGGGTGTGCGGGAGCATAACCTTAAAAACATAGATGTGGAGATTCCCCTCGGCGTCTTTACCTGCATTACCGGGGTTTCGGGTTCCGGCAAGTCCACCCTTTTAAGTGATGTGCTCTACCCGGCTCTGGCAAACGGCATTTACGGCTCAAGCCGGCAGGAGGGGGACTATGACAGCATCGAAGGAATCGAATACATCGACAAGGTGATAGATATCGATCAGAGTCCCATCGGCCGTACGCCCCGTTCCAATCCGGCAACCTATGTGGGCGTCTTTTCCGGTATCCGGGATCTCTTTGCCAGTCTTCCGGATTCAAAGGCCAGGGGCTACAAGCCGGGGCGTTTCTCCTTCAATGTAAAAGGGGGCCGGTGTGAAAACTGCCAGGGCGACGGGACGATCAAGATCGAGATGAATTTTCTCCCCGATGTATACATTACCTGTGATGTCTGTCACGGGAAACGTTTCAACAAGGAAACGCTGGATATACGCTACAAGGGAAAGAACATTGCCGATGTTCTGGATATGACCATTGAGGAGGCTGCGGAATTCTTTGAATACATTCCCCATGTGGCCCGGAAGATGGATACCCTCCTATCCGTGGGTCTGGGCTACGTGAAGCTCGGGCAGAGCGCCCTTACCCTGTCCGGGGGGGAGGCCCAGCGGGTAAAGCTGGCCCTTGAACTTTCCAAACGCTCCACGGGGAAGACACTCTACATTCTCGATGAACCCACCACGGGGCTTCACTTTGCCGATGTAAAGCAGCTTATGGAGGTGATTCAGCGCCTTGTGGATCAGGAGAATACGGTAGTGATGATCGAACACAACCTGGATGTGCTGCTGCAGGCAGACCATATCATCGATCTCGGGCCTGAAGGCGGAGACAGGGGCGGGGAACTCGTGGTTACCGGAACGCCGGAAGAACTGGCCCGCTGCAGCAAGTCTTACACGGGTTTCTACATCAAAGAAATGCTGGACCGAAAGCAGGGAAAAAAGGCTCCCGGAAGTTCCGGAAAGAAACCAGCCCGGTAGAAATGAAAGGCCGGCACTCCCTTTTTATGTTCATTTTTTTCATTTTTTTTGCCGGCTTTTCTCTTGCCGCGCAGGAGGGAGGATCGTCCGGGGCCGCTGTTCCCGATGCCTCTCTTGCGGAAGCCGGCGTTTCTGCGGACGGCGGGGAAGAAGCCGAAGCCCCCGCGGGATCTGACGCCGCTGAAGGAGATGAAACCGCCGCGGAGGAAGAGGGCGGCATTTCTGCGGATGCCGATGCCGTTGAAGGAGATGAGATCCTTGTGGAGGAAGAAGATCCGGAACTGAAGCGCGTCGCCATGGATATAAAGACCTCCTCTCTGATGGAATTGGCTGCCTGGGCCCGGAGTCTCAATCTTTCCGAAGGGGGCACCCACGAAGAACTGGCTAAAAGGCTCCGGGACCATTACCAAATCAGGGAATCCCTTGAGCCCCCCAGGGAAAACCAGAAGATTATCACCATAGAGAGCGCCAGAAGCACAGAATACTTTACCCTGGAAGCGGTTGACGAGGAGTATGCCCGGCTCCGGGGAGGAGTGGTGGTGAGCCTCAAGGACGGGGAGGCCGTTCACCGCATTCAGGCGCAGGAGATCCTCTACAACAAGACCCGGAACCTCATGTCCGCCTCGGGAGACGTGGAATACGTCAAAACCGAAGGGGACTCCATAGAAACTTTCAAAGGACAGAAGATAACGGTGAACCTTGACAACTGGTCAAGTGTTTTTCTTGAAGGGCTCACCGAGAAGGGCACCCAGTCCGATGAAACCGTCTACCGTTTTGAGGGAAACGTGATCTCCCGCAATGATGAAGAGGTAACGGTGCTGCGCAAGGCGGAGATAAGCAATGCCAGTAATCCTGAAGCCTTCTGGACGATGAACGCCACCAAGCTCTGGCTTCTCCCCGGTTCCGATTTTGCCATTTTTAACGGAGTGCTCAAGGTAGGGGAAATCCCGGTACTCTACATTCCCTTCTTTTATTACCCGGCGGATGAGATGATCTTTCACCCGGTAATCGGCCTCCGTTCACGGGAAGGGAGTTTCCTCCAGACGAGTACCTATATCCTGGGGCGTCCCAAGGTTGATCCTGCATCGGAAAGTTCCATCTCAAGGATCCTGGGCAGCGGAGCGGACATGGAAAAGGAACGCCAGGGGGTTTGGCTCAAGAGTACAGGAAAGAAAAAGGTGAACCAGGATGAAATAAGCCTCAAGGCCCTGGTGGACTACTATACCAATCTGGGAACCTATGTGGGAACGGATCTCAACATGCCCAGGAAAGGGATATTCGGCGTCATAGATCTTTCCGCAGGCCTGGGTTTTTCCCGGACTGTAGTAAGGATGCCCGAAAACGAAAATTCCTATACTCCCTTTGCCTGGTATGACGGAACCAGCGACTGGAACAGTTCCCGTTTTATTTCCTGGGACATACCTTTCCGTTACCGTTTTACCATGGCCGGTTCTCTGGGGGGGACATACGGATCCTTTGCATGGGCCTTCCCTTACTATTCCGATCCCTTTATGGATCGTGACTTTTTGAAACGTTCCGAAGAGATGGACTGGATAGGACTCGGGAAGGAAGGGGCCAGGGCCGTGGAGGATGAGGAAGAAGAGGAACAGAGTCTCCTTTCCGCCTATGAATGGCGGCTCAACGGTTCGTTTAACCCTTCGGTAACTTTTCTCAATCCGTATGTAAATTCCTTTTCCATATCAAACATTACCAGTACCGTGGCTTTCCGGGAGAGGGATTCCAAAAAACTGCTGGGTACCTCTGCGTCTTCAACAGGAACAGGAACCGGGACCGGAACAGGCAGCGGGACAGGAACGGGAACGGACACAGACACCGGGCTGCCTGATTCGACCCAGGCGCTGATAAACCAGAACAAGCCGGACAGAAAATTTTATTTTCCCGATAAATTTACCGTTTATTCCCTCAGCGCCTCCATTACGGGTACCCCATTTTCCCTGGGCGCGGCGCCCTCAGTCCAGGACCAGTATCAAAACCAAAACACTCAGGATGAAGAAAAAGAGGATCCTTTTGCGGATATCGGCGCCCCCCGTTCTCCCTTTGCAGCCAAGGAAGATACGCAAATTTCATCAAAGGATCGGGATCCCCAAACACCGCCTGCCCTGAACCAGCGTTTTGATCTCCAGGAGAGGGGGCACAGATTCAGCATCGATTACCGCCTTAGCCCTTCGTCGGCATCGGAACTGCAGTTCCGCAACGATCTGAAGCACTGGAGGGAACAGGATCAGATAGACTGGAGCGAAGTTTCTTCAATTCTTTCCATCGTAAAAGGAGATGTCGGCACCACCTTCACCCTGGAGCATACCAATTCCGGGCTCTATAGCAACGCCTTTACCATAAGCGGTACCGGTTCCTGGCAGGACTACAACTATATGAACGAAGAAGCGGAAGAATTCGCAGAGGAAACCTGGGATAACGGCCTGGGCTTCACCAGTTCCCTGACCCCCCCTAAGGAGAAAACCGATGAGGAGAAAGAGAACAGCAGAATCGCCCAGGCCAAGAAACGGAACTACGACGCAACCTTCTGGTCCACTTCCTATGAAAACGTTTTTACCCTGCGTCCCTTTTTCTGGGACGCTGTCTTTGGAACCAGCAATATTCAGTACGCATTCAAGGGGATCATAGCCAAGTCGAAGTTTATCGGCACCGGGCTTGAGCCTGAGTGGGAGACAGAACACGGCGCCTGGAAGAAGAAGTATCTGGATTCCCACACCATTTCAACCAATTTCAATGCATCCATCATGGATAAGATGCAGAACCTTACGCTTGCCTACGAGCTTCCCCCCAGGGAGGAATCATTTTCCGGGAACATGACCCTGCGGGCCTGGATCTTTGAGGCAAACGCCCATACGCGGATCATCTTTCCCAAGCCCGAGGAGGAAGAGGAAGAGGATATCAATACAGGTACAAGCTACATCCCTCCGCCCATCGATATTATTGAAGAAGAAGATTTTGACTACCTCAAGTTTGAGCCCCTCTATTTGACCGGAAAGCTCAATTTTGGCAAGTGGGGGAGCTTTCAACAGTATATTGTCTATGATTACGATCCCCATGAAGAGGATCCCGAAGAGAAGATCGGCGAAGTTACCACCCTCACCAGTACCTTTAATGTTCTCAACGCCCTGACCGTAGCCTATACAGCCACAAGGCAGGCAGGTTATGTGCTGGAGGACACGGGCTGGGTTCAGTCGGAAGAAGAACCCACCCTGAAAAACAGAGATATCAACATCAGTTTTTCCAAGACTTTTACCAAGCAGCCCTTCTGGAAAAAACGCATCGGTTTTACCGTCAATAATACTACCAGCCTGCTTTTGGATTTGCAGCGGTATACCAATTCCAGCCTTACCTTTAACTTCGGCTTCAATATGAATATCAACAACTTCCTCGAGTTGAGCCTCTCCAGTACGACTACCAATTCTGTCATTTTCCGCTATCTGCAGAAACTGCCCTTTTTTCACCTTTCCAGGGAATTTCCCGAAGGCGAACAGAATAATTTCTTTACCGATCTGGTCAATTCGTTCCGCTTTGACGATGACGCCAAACGGCGGAGTTCGGGATTCAAGCTGAAGAGTTTCAATTTTGCCGCTACCCACCACCTGGGGGACTGGAATGCGGTGCTGGGGATAGCCCTCTCTCCCTACCTTGATCAGGAAAACCAGCCTTACTCATACAAGTTCAACAATGAGATCTCCTTTATGGTAAAGTGGGTTCCCGTTTCCGAGATTAAGACCGAGATTGAATACAAGGACAAGCAGGGCATTGATAACAAGTGGACTATACGATAAGGTTCAGGATAAAATAATTTTTTGTGGAGGATTCAGGTGTACATTGCAAACGAAAACCGTTACGGGGATATGTTGTACCGTCGCTGCGGGCGAAGCGGCATCCAGTTACCGTTCCTATCCCTGGGATTGTGGCACAGCTTCGGCGACAACAAGCCCTACGCCGCCATGCGGGAGATGGTTTTGGGCGCTTTTGATTCAGGCGTCACCCATTTCGACATTGCCAACAACTACGGCCCCCCGCCGGGCAGTGCCGAAATTAATTTTGGACGTATACTGAAGGAAGATCTGGCTCCCTATCGGGACGAACTGATCATCTCCACCAAAGCCGGTTACAATATGTGGCCCGGGCCTTACGGTGAGTGGGGCAGCAGAAAGTACCTGTTGTCCAGTTTGGATCAGAGTTTGAAGCGTCTGGGCCTGGAGTACGTTGACATTTTTTACCATCATCGCCCCGACCCCAACACGCCGCTGGAAGAAACAATGTCTGCCCTGGCCTCCGCCGTGGCTCAGGGGAAAGCGCTCTATGTGGGCATTTCCAATTACCAGGCGGCGGATACCAAACGCGCAAGCGATATTTTGAAGAGCATGGGCATCCATTGCCTGATCCATCAGCCCAGTTACAATATGTTCAACCGCTGGGTGGAACAGGAATTACTGGAAGTTCTGGCGGCAGAGGGCATTGGCTGTATTGCCTTCTCCACCCTTGCCCAGGGACTGCTGACCAACCGCTATTTTGACGGTATCCCCAAAGGCTCAAGGGCAGATGGCAACAGCGTATTCCTCACGGCCGACAAAGTGACCGAAGAAAAGGTAAACAAGGCAAGGCAGTTGGACAAGCTGGCTCAACGCCGCGGCCAGACCCTGAGCCAGATGGTTCTGGCCTGGAACCTGCGCAGCCCCGCCATGACATCCCTGGTCATCGGAGCATCCAGCCTGGCGCAGATTCGGGAGAATCTGGA
>JAITES010000078.1 GCA_031281925.1 Treponema sp.
TCCGCCAGATAGGGGTAAATGGTGTGGATTCCTTCAATCTTCCGGGTTACCCTTCCGATACCGGGGCTGTCCCGTTCAGCGGTAATGAGGAGTCCTCCGGGCATGGAAAAAGTTACCGCCCGTTCCGCCGGCGGATTGTCGTATTCCAGAGCCTTAAACGAGGCAAGGTTCACCTTCTGCCGCTCCAGGTATTCGTACAAAGCCGCGAAAGTAACGTTGTAGTCCCCCAGACCCGATTCGTCAAATTCCCGCCGTTTGGCGATACAGGGGGAAAGAACGGCAATTTTGTGATCTTTGTATTGGGGATGGTATTTCCGTATCATTTTCATGATATGCAGCATGGGACTATCCGCCGGGGCAAGATAAGGGATCAGTTCAGAATGATAAATTTCGATATAGGTTACGATGGCCGGACAGGGCTGGGATATACAAAAGGACGGTTTCTTTTCCTTTAGGTACTTTACATAGGACAAGACGGTCAGTTCCGCGCCGAAGCTCACGTCAAAGACCGCCTCCACTCCCCGTGATTTCAGGTATCCGTTCAGGTTGAGGTAACGGCCCGGAAAATTGGAAGCCACCGCAGGGGCAACAATGGCGATGATCTTTTCCTTCTTGTCCAGGGCGCTGAAAAACAGGGCTGAGTCATCCACAATAAGCCGTGCGTGGTGGGTACAGGCATGGATGCAGTTTCCGCAGCCTATGCAAAGATCATGGTTTACGGTTACCTTTTCCCCGGCGCCGTTGTTGCAGTATTTTACCGGGCACGCCGCGATACAGGCATGACAGTTAACACATTTTTCCTCATCAACTCTGATGACCGGCGCCAATTCGTTTGTCTTCATAAACAACCTCCCCTTAATATCACAATTTTTCATACTATCTTTTATTTGAACCTTTACCAAGACCCCGGCTCCCGAATTCCTGAATATACGGCATACGGCAATTTACATTTACCGTATCTTTTCATGAATATGGTTTTCCTCTTTTCTCTCAGGCCTCTTTTTGGTATTATTGGGTAATGTCAAAATTGGATATAGAAACGGAGCTTAACGGCCCCCAGATCGAGGCGGTCAGGGCGATCGAAGGGCCGGTATTGATCATCGCCGGAGCAGGTTCGGGGAAAACCAGAGTAATAACCTTCCGTATCGCCCACATGCTGGAAAAAGGCATTCCCCAGTCGGCAATTCTTGCCCTTACCTTTACCAACAAGGCTGCCAGGGAGATGGAAAGCAGGGTAAAGGAACTGACGGGCCGCAAACTTACCCAGCTTACGGTAAATACTTTCCATGCTTTCGGCCTCAAGATACTCCGGGAAGAAATCGAGATTCTCGGTTACCGGAAAAATTTTTCGATCTACGATGAATCGGACAAGATACAGCTCGTCAAGGACTCTCTGCGGGACTGCAAAATTTCCCCGGAAGGCGTTGACCTTTATAAACTTTCCCAGATATTTTCAAACATCAAGGAAGGCCGTCTTCGCTGGAGCAATAAAAGCGGTACTGTTCCTGCGGCGGATTCTGTCTGGGAGCCTGTGTACCGTGAATACCAGGACAGTCTGAAAATTTACAATGCCCTTGACTTTGACGATCTTATTGTCATTCCCATAATGCTTTTTGAAGAACATGGGGAGATACTGCAGAAGTACCGTCAGCGTTACCGTTACATCATGGTTGATGAATTTCAGGATACCAGCGGAACCCAGTACCGCATGATGAAGCTCCTTGCGGATAACAATATCTGTGTTGTCGGGGATGATGATCAGTCCATATATTCCTGGCGGGGCGCCAGCTATGAAAACATCATGAATTTTGAAAAGGACTTTCCCGGCGCCCTGGAGATAAAGCTGGAGCAGAACTACCGTTCCACCACCACGATCCTCGAGGCGGCAAACGGCGTCATTGCCAACAATACCAACCGCAAGGAAAAAAAGCTCTGGTCCGGAAACGGCGGGGGAAATGCTATAGAACTCATGACGCCGGAGAATGAAACCGAAGAGGCAAGCATCATTGCCCGGGAGATTCGCACATTGAAGACACAGGAGAATCTCCGTTACAGCGACTTTGGAGTACTTCTGCGCACCAATTCCCTCATGAGAACCATCGAAGAAGCCTTTCTTGCCGAGGATATTCCCTACAAGGTTTCAGGCGGCACAAGTTTTTTTCAGTGGAAGGAGATAAAGGATATTCTCTCCTATCTGCGGGTCATAGCAAACCCCGATGACGATGTGAACCTTCTGCGGATCATCAACACTCCCCGCAGGGGCATAGGCAAGGCAAGCGTGGAACGGATTTCCGCTCTGGCAAAGAAAAACCATTCGAGTATATGGGACGCGATGGTTCGTGTCCGTCATGCGGTCAATGCCGGGGAAGGACAGGATCTTTTTCAGGGTGAAGATCTGCCCGAACGGAGCGCGGAAAGCGGCAAACATGATATCGGAGACTTTGTGGGTCTTGTTGAATTCTACCGTGACGAGATCCTCGGCCGCCGCAGCCCCCTAAACGAAAAATGGACTCTCTCAAAGAAGGTTCGTTCCCTCATCGACAAGATCAATTACTGGGGCCATCTCCTGGGCGAGTACAGCAAGAATGAAAAGGTGGCCCGCTGGAAATATACCAACCTCGAATACCTTATTCAGCTTATCGAACGCTGGGAACAGGATCCGGATAACCTTGATCCCGGTCTCTATGCCTACCTTAACCGCATAAGCCTTATCACCAGGGATGACGGCGAAACCGAAAATTCGGGCAAGGTAAACCTCATGACCATCCACGCGGCCAAGGGCCTTGAGTTCCCCGTTGTTTTCATTGCCGGAGCGGAGCAGGGGATCATTCCCCATGAGAAGAGCCTTGGAAGTCCGGCCGAAAATGCGAAAGCAGGGGATCATTCCCCGCTTGAGGACGGAGAAGAAAACGGGGAAGTGAATCCCCTGGAAGAGGAACGGAGACTCTTCTACGTTGCCATTACCAGGGCACGGGACAAGCTCTTTATATCAAGCTGCCGCCGCCGGCGCAGGCTCCGGGATGTCGTTGACTGTGTTCCTTCGCCCTTCATCGCCGAAATTCCCGGAGGACTGGTCACGGAGCACGAGGAGGAGAAGGTTGTGGACAACCCCGAGACCGCGCAGAACTACTTTGCCCTGCTCCGCCGGCGCCTTGCGGAAGCGGCCGGGGACTGTTAGGAGAGCGCACGAATAAAATGCCATGCGGCCGTGCCTCATTGAAGATTCTTACCCGGCAGTTTGACAAGGGCCCCATATTCTACTATATTGTAAGAATGACACAATCTCTTGAAGATTACCTTGAAATGGTGAGTTTTCTCTCCGACGAAGGGGAAGTCCGGGTAACGGATATTGCCGGGAGACTCAAAGTGTCAAAGCCCTCGGTGCTGAGCGCGCTCAAGGTTTTGGAAGAACAGGGCTGCCTGGAACACCAGCGCTACCGGGGGGTGAGACTTACGGCCAAGGGGGCTGTTCAGGCGGCGGAGATTCGGGAACGGCACGATTTTCTCACAGGTTTTCTCCGGGATACTCTCGGGGTAAGCCCCGAAACAGCCGAGAAAGATGCCTGCAAAATGGAACACCTGCTCTCCGAAGAAACCTTTACCAAGATGAAAAAATTTTTCCGCAAGAACGCCAAAGAAAAAGCAAAATAACCCTTCTTCCTCAGTATTTTTCTTTTATGTCGATGCGATCTACTTCCCCCGCGGATTTAAGCGCCTTTACAAGGCCGGAAATATCCGTATGTTCGGGAATCGCCGCCAGGATGCGGAGCCGGGAACTTTTGCCCTTGCCTTTACCCAGATCTTCGTTGACATCCACCGACTGTGTACGGATGCCGAAATTCGCAAGAATCTTTAGCGCCTCGTTTGTATCGGGATTCCCGATCCTGTAATGGAGTTCCAGCACCTTGTTCCGTTCCGCGGGGAAGAACCGTTTTTCCACCCTGTCCAGAATGATCAGGGCAAAGAGGCTGAGTATTTCCACCGTTCCTGCGGCCAGATACATTCCGGCTCCTATCGCAAGTCCCACCGCAGCAATGAGCCAGAGTGAGGCCGCGGTGGTAAGCCCCCGGATATTGTTTCCCAGCCGGATCATTGCCCCGGCTCCCAGAAAGCCTATCCCCGACACTACCTGTGCGGCTATGCGCCCCACGTCGCCCCGGTTTTCCCCGGAATAAAACTGGGGCAGCCAGATTGAAAGCAGCATGAGGAGTGTGGCGCCAAGGCATATAAGGATGTGAGTCCTCAGTCCCGCCACCTGGCGCCTGCTGGATCTTTCAAAGCCGATAATTGTCCCGGCCAAAAAACCCAGAACCAGGCGGAGAATAATGGTTGTTTCGTTCAGACTTGATATCTCAGGCACGATTCCCTTCCCCAAGCCGTTGTACAAGACGGCCTGTCATTTCCCCGAATTCCACCGCTTCCTTTTCCGCGGCCTTCACAAAACTGTTGTCTTCCGGTTTACCGACAACCGCATCCATCTCCTCCCTGTTCCTGTAGGTAATAAGCCTGTAGGGATCGAAAAAATCCTTTGCGCGGGTTTCGTAGACTTCCAGGACAATGCGGTTTTTTATTTCCGCCGCGATACCCAGTTCCCTTTTGAATGCTTCAACACTGATACTGTTTTCCCCGCGGAGGAGCTTCAGCACCGCCCAGGCATGACGCGCCCTGTCGGCATTGTAGTTTTTCTGCCATTCACCGTAAACGGCGTGGATCTCATCCCATCTTTCAATCCGTCCTTCCCGGATATCCTTCCTCAGCCTGTCCACGCGGAATGCCGGTACAATCTGTCCCCCCATATTGATCCATTCGCGTACGCGCCCCTGTTCAGAGATTTCGCTGTCAGGATATTTCTGTTCGAGGTAATCGCAGAATCCCTGCCAGGAAAATGCGGAATTGCCGTCAAGGGCCGCGGCAAGGGTTTTGATCGCGTAGAAGCGGAGCATCTCAAGGTAAGCCGCCCTTGCCCCGCGGGGCTTCAGTATTACTGTTCCACGCTGATGCCGTTCAAGTCCCGACGCGGGAATGGGATTATCTCCCCCGGAGACACTCTCCGAAAGAACCTCATATTCGGGGTCTTCCATATCGATACTTTCCGCCGGGGCCAAAGAGCGGCCTTCCCCTCCGGTTTTTTTATTCGCAGACGGGGAGAAGGCATTTTCATTTTTTGATGGATCGATGCCCGCTTTCCTCATCCAGGTTTCCAGCAGAGTTAGTGCGGAAATAATTTCTTCCGCCGTATCGGGAGCCAGGTAATCCATTTCAATATGCTGCCGCTTTACCCTGCGTCTGTCACGCATCCGGGATTTCCAGGAATTCCGCTCCAGCGCGTAGAGATTGTACATCCAGAAGTACGCGGGCATAAGTTCAAGCCGGTTCAGGTTGGCGTTATTGTTCAGCAGAGAAAAGGGGAGGCTGATATTCATCTCGTAGGGATAGTCCCCCTTTGCGATAAGCACAAAGCTTGCAAAGCGGCTTGAATGTTTCAGCGTTACCGAAAGCCCGGGCCAGAAACCCCGGCCCGCCCGGATCTCCCCGTCGTTGGCACGGCTGTTGTGGTTACTCCCGATGGTGGCTCCCGCCGCAATATTGGACAGACCCTGAATGCAGCTTGCAATGAGAAAAGAATTGTTGTGGTGCTGTTCATGCACCGGAAAGACAAGATTGTTGAGCATTTCGCAGCAGGACACGGTGGAGTTGTCCCCCAGCACCGAATGGATAAGCCGCGCTCCGTACTTGAGGTTGCTGTGCCTCCCCATGACAAAACGCACCGCCTTGGAGCCGTAGAAAGCATGGCTGCCGTAACCGACAATGCCGTTCACCATCTCCACCCCTTCGCCTATCTGGGTGCATTCCTCCTCACTTGAGAGAATACTTACATTCTTGAGCTTGTTTGCGCCCTTGATGTAGGCGCCTTTCCCGATCTCGCAGTCCTTGATGATACGGCAGCTTTTAATCACCGTCCCCGATCCCACAGTCCCATAGGAGCCCCGGTATCCGCCGTACTGCGCCTGGGTGATGGCCGCAAGCCTGGAGCTCATGGCCCTGTCATCCCGGTAGCCGGCCCAGAGAAACGCGTCCGCCGGGATCATGTCCCGAAAGGGAAGTATGGGACGGCCTCCCGCTTCATTCATCACATCAATGGAGATCCGTACATCCTCATCCTCGCCGTCCTTGATTACACCGTTGCCGAATTTGGCGTGATTGGTACACTGCATCTCATCAATTCTGGAAAGGATACAGGTATCCCCGATGATATAGTGGGATATGTAGGAACAATCCTGAATAACAGTGTCATCCCCTATGTCGCAGGAGATGATTCGGCTGTTTCTGATCCCTGCGGGAACGCAAAAGTCGTGATGTTTGAGCAATACATCCCGCAGAGCCCCCAGCCGTATACGGCCAAAGAAGAAAGAATCCCTGATTAAGGCAGGTTCAAAGGGGTCCGATACGAAGAAATCCCCCCAATCGGGGCAGTAGTTGCCGTTCCGCATGAGAATTTCCGTCTCGTGGGGCTTGAGACGGCGCCAGCCTTCCTTCTTTTCCTGCTGTTCATTCCTCCGCCAGTATTGATCCTTTCCGGGCGGCAGATATTCGGGGGGAATAAAATCGTAACCGTAACGCTCCGGCGGGAGAATATGAATTTCGTTCATCAATAAGCCTTATGTTGATTTACTTCAAGATTTTAGTATATAGTGTCTGTCCATGATAGATGTAACAAAGCACGGTGTTTACTATGTCAATAATAGCGAATTTGTTGATTCCCTGCCCGGGAAAGAGGGGCCGGAGAGTGAAAACGAAGGCCGAAAGGGTAGTATGGCCTACAGGATCATGGCAGCGCATCAGTGCGGGGGGGATGTTTTCAAAAAAACGGCCCTCAAATTCGATTCTCTGGTCTCCCACGACATCACCTTCGTCAATATCATCCAGACCGCAAAGGTTTCCGGGCTGGAAAAGTTCCCCGTTCCCTATGTGCTGACCAACTGCCACAATTCACTGTGCGCGGTCGGCGGAACGATCAACGAGGACGATCATGTCTTCGGGCTTTCCGCGGCAAAAAAGTACGGCGGCGTCTATGTGCCACCCCATCTGGCGGTGATCCATTCCTATATACGGGAAACCCGGGCCGGCTGCGGCAAGATGATCCTGGGAAGCGACAGCCATACCCGTTACGGAGCCCTGGGCGCCATGGGAGTAGGGGAGGGCGGCGGCGAACTTGTCAAACAACTTCTGGAGCAGAGTTACGAGGCCCCTTATCCCAGGGTCATTGCGGTGTATCTTTCCGGAAAACCCCGGCACGGAGTGGGGCCCCAGGACATTGCCCTTGCCCTGATTGGGGCGGTTTTCAGGGACGGTTTTGTCAAAAATGCCGTTCTTGAGTTTGTAGGGCCCGGGATAAAGGATCTGCCCATGGATTTCAGGGCAGGCATCGATGTAATGACCACAGAAACCGCCTGCTGGTCTTCCATCTGGGAAACCGATGAGAGGGTGAAGGATTTTTTAAGCCTCCATGGCCGGCCCGGTGACTATGAAAAACTTACTCCCGGCCCCCTGGTTTGGTACGACGGCCTCATAAAAATCGACCTTTCCACGATTAAACCGATGATAGCCCTGCCTTTCCACCCCAGCAATGCTTACGAAATCGATGAATTCCTTGCAAACACGGAGGATATTCTGGATAAGGTTGAAAAAGAAGCCCTGGAAACGCTGGAAAATTCCAAAACGCCCCTCAAACTCAGGCAAAAAATTGAAGGGAAGGGCCGTTTTCGCACCGATCAGGGTATAATCGCAGGCTGTGCGGGCGGTACTTTTGACAATATCATGACAGCCGCGGCAATATTGA
>JAITES010000082.1 GCA_031281925.1 Treponema sp.
TCTCCAGGGGAAGACGCCCCTCCTGCTGCCTTGAAACCAGAAAACTTTCCCTGGTCTCTTCATCGGGGAAGGGAACTCCTACCTTCACGGTGGAAGGGGAATTAACCAGGCGGGCAGAAAGATCGGAAAGGTTTTCCGTAAGGAGGATGACGGATATGTCGCCATCGGTAAAGATCGGGTTATTGGCCCAGCGGCTCAGGGTAACAAAACAGAAGCGATCCTCCTCGGAAAGCCGGATCAGATCTCCTGCCGGGGCGATGGTTTCCGCATAGTCGATAATAAGCACCATGCGGCATTCTCCGCCCCGGCTATCCGTGAGAATCCTGCGGAGGAAATATTTTTCAAGGTGGGTAAAACTTTTTGTGGGATCGGTAGAGAAAAAATCCGCCGGATCGGTCTCGGGGAAACAGCGGCTCATCACGGAAACATAGTCCCTCTCCATTTCATCGGTACAGAAACTTACCCCGGAAGACCTGTCATAAAAGACAATGATGTTCCGGTTGCCGAAGAGCACCTCGGAAATGTAGTCCTGCATCCTGGCGAAGATAAACTCTCCTTCGTTCTGCTCATGGGGAAGATAGTCCCGTATATTCCCGTGCAGTATATAGAGATTGGCGGTTTTGGAACCGTATTTGTTTGCCAACTCTTCGGCCCAGACGGGCAGATTATCGATGAATTCCTTATATTTGCGGATATATTGTTTCATGTCCCCCTCCCCGGTATTCCTGCGCCCGCCTACTTTTTCTCGGGCAGCAGACTTGAAAGATACCTGCTAAGCTCTTCGCCGTAGCTGTCGCCGATCTTCTTTTCCGCGGCGCTTAAAGCCCTGTTTTCCGCCTGCTCTACGGAAACATGGCCGGAACGATCATTGATGTTCCAGGGCAGCAACACCGTTCCGTTGTCGGCAAGATTGGCGTCTATATTGTAGCGGACAAATTTATTTGTCTGCCCCGGAAATTCCACCGGTTCCAGGGCGCAGTTTACGTCCAGGACATAACGGGAATTGCTCTGCCCGGTTCTGAAACCCTGTTTACTTAAAACCTGGGAAAAAGCGCTTTTTATTCTGTTGTTTCTGTCGCCCGAAACATTGACATAGATGGGGATATTTTTGGTTATCTCCGCCGCGGCCAGACGGTACTCATTGCCTGGTTTGAGGGTTTTAAGATCCACGCCGGAACCTTCCGCCCCCACATAGGAAAGCACGGAGGCATAACTGCTGTTCATGTCCGCAATGGCCCCGGCAAGCCGGTAGCGGGAATATGCGTCAAGACTGTTTTTTTCCGCGGCCGTCATGGAGGTAAGCCCTTCGATGATGTCCTGGTTTGTCCTGACGAGGCTTCCGTAACTCTCCCGGGCCACGGTTTTTTCCAGCACCGCTACCGCATGGTAGGTACTCTTGCCGTCGAACCAGTGATCCTTGATTTCCGCGCCCACCAGGGTATCAAGGGAATTGCTGATGTTCACCGTATTGGTTACATCGGTCCCGCTGGACCAGGACTGGAGGGAACCGCTCCGGGCCGCCTCCGTATAGGTTTCCACCACCTTCTGATCGGCATGAATATTCTGTCCGAAGCGGGAAACAAGGTTTGCAAACGCATTTTTTTCCGCGGCAGTCCTGTCGCTCCCGTAACCTGCGGCGCTTACATACTGTGAAGCACTGTAAACCCTGTCAGGACTCCGCACCCACAGAGGCTCCTCGCCCGGTTTTGCCGTCTCCGCGGAAACAGGGGCCGGCCCCGCGTTTCCGCCGCCGTCCATGGCAGCCAGGGCCGAAGATGCGGCAGCCCCGGCAGCGGCGCTGCTGTCTCCGCCTGAAGGGGGCGGCGCACTGGCGCAGCCGGCCCATAACAGCATTACTGCCAAGGCCAAAAGCGTCTTTATTTTTATTGCAGACATATTGCCTCCGTTAAATTTAATTGATTTCTGAGAACGATCACGTCTTCATACCGGGAACTTGCAATAATCCCGCCGGACGGATCAAGATAATTCACCGTAAAGGAATAAATGCCGGGGAGCAGATTTACCCCGCAGATCCAGGCCTTGCCGGGAAAGTAACGGGAGATCCTCAAATCCGCCTGTTCACTGGCTTCCGCATAGATCCTGTTGGTAAGACCCAAAAGGCTGAACACAAGACTCGCTACACCATCATCCGTCTCATTGGCCGCCGCATCCAACGCGTAACTTGCAAGAGATTTTACAAGCGCCCGGACTATGGTCTTGAGATAGATCATGTTCTCTTTTTCCTTAAAGGTCTCCCTGGCTACCGCTTCAATATCTTCGAGGAGTTCAAGCCTCTCCCGCCTTCCGTCATCCAGCACTATCTCCACCTCCTTGATGCGGGAAGGCCGGTATACCATCCTGGGCAGGGATATTTTGACATAATTGGTCAATCCTATGGGAATTCTCAGGGTAACCGCCTCCTTTACCGGAGAGAGGCCGGTAAAGGCAATGACGTTGAGCCGTGCATGGCCCTGGGGTATCTCAAGCTCTCCGTCCACCGATGCCGGTACGGGGTAATTGTACACCGAAGGCGAATTGGCAAAGGCCAGTTTAAGCCCCTCCTGATCGATCCGCGCATCGTCAAAGAGCCTTTCTCCCCGGTAAAAGAGAAGCCCCAGATAACGGGCAAGGGCGGAATCGGAAAACTGCATGTTTCCAATATCAGAAGGGGGAATCTCGGTTCCGTTTTCAAGGGCATAGCTCTGCAGATTGCTTACCGCGGTTCCGTACTTGGTGGAAAGGTAACGGATCTTGTTATTCATCCGCCGGATCTCCACCAGAGCGCCCTCCATGTCCCCCTGACGGTAATAATTGAGCGCGTTAAAAGTATTTATGTAGATGTCTTCGTAGTCTTCACCGTCATATTCCCTGACCTTGTCGTTTACAATAAAGGTGCCGATTTCCTGGGTAATGCTCTTTGCGTAAGCCTCTTCAATGGCCCGCTCCCCGGTCTGCAGAAGTTCTATGGACTCCGCGGTGAGACCGGCATAATGCGTTAACATTCCCTTGTCCAGATAGTAGAGCGGTTTATCAATAGTCCTGTAAAGTTTCTTTTTCTGTTCTTCCAGGTTGTCCGCGGCTTCAAGAAATTCTTCCTGTTCAGCCAGTTCATCCACACGGCGCTGGGGCGCGGAAGAACAGGAATTCAAGAGAAGAAGCAGAATTAGTACCGGTGCGGCCTGTTTTTTTATCTTCACCGTCCCTGCCCCTCCGCCGTACTACCACTTTGCCGAAGGATTAACCACAGTCTTGTTGATATCCGTATTCATCCCGCTCCAGACCCGCTCATTGGTTTCTATGTCGGTAAGCTCCGCCCGTACCATGTATGAACGGCTGGTTCGGTTCCCCGCCCGGTCAACACTGCTCTTTACCGAACCTGTCAGTATGTAGTCCGCCGCGGTTTCCATCCCCAGTTCCGGAGCGGTCGCCTCGCTGGAGTTATAGAGCTGGTCCTGCCGCTCCGCCCGGAGCTGTTCACGGGCCTCCCCTCCTTCCACAAAACGGAAGATCCCTGAATTGTCCAGCGTTATCTCCATGGTGGAAGAAATAATGGAAGTATTGATGTGTTCGTCACTTTCATTCCTGAAAGTTCCAACCATAACCCGCAGGAGCCGCTGCTCTTTCGCATAGGCGGCAATAATGTTTCTGCTGTTGAGGCATTGATCAATAAGATCGTTGCAGACAATTTTAACATCATTATTGTTCCAGTACCCGGAAAGATCCTCCTGCGAAGATTCCCTACTGACCTTGGGACCGGAAGCGCAGGCGCTTATACAGAAGGCTGCACCGATAAGGAATAAAAATTTCTTCATATCCTCTCCTCTCCTTAATTTTCCCCGCCGCTCCCGCTGCATATTGCCAGAGTCCATACAGACAGGTTCGACGGATCTATCCATATTTCAAGAACATAGAACCCATTCAACGCCCCGGAAGAGACAACCTCATTGACGGTGTCGTTTTTCCTGGTACCCAGGAAACTTCCATTTTCGTCAATCGCGGTCTGGTTGGAACTGACCGTGCTGGACAAATTCCGTACCAGGGCATAGACCGCAGCCTCACAGGAAGCGGAAACCGCATCCTTTACATTCCGGTGGGGGTTTGCATAGCCCACACCCGCAGGATAAGACGAGATCCTTTGCGGCGGAACCTCTGTCCAGGAAGGCCGGCCTGAGGAAACAGGATGATCCACAGCCGGCGCCGAAACAGCATAACGGGTTCGTACCATGACAAGATCCCGGTTTTCAAAAATATCGGCGGACGCGTCATACCTGAGATCCGCCGTGTATTTTTTATAATCTTCAGTATAGACGAGCCGCTTGTCCGTGGCTATATCAATATCCAGATACCCCAGACCCCTCTTTTCCCTCAGGGCAAAATAGGCCCAAACATGGTGATACATGGCCGCCTTGCGGGCCGCATCTTCCAGGGCATATTGAATGGCCTCTTCCCGCTTGCTCCGGTGCCCTGCCACACCTATAAAAACCAGTTCCCCGCCACGCGGAGAAGTGTTCAAAAAGACAGGAGAGGGGAAAAATTCCGCTTCCGTTTCCGTAATCCTGCCTGAAGCTTCCTGCCGGGGAGCGGAAGCGCAGCCTGAAAAGGCCAGAGCAGAGACAAGAACGGCTAACACAAGACAGCCTGAACGCTTCAACTCCTCCTCCTAAAAAAAAGAAGCCTGCCTGCAGGACTGTTGATACTGTAGGCAGGCTCTTGGTAAGGCTGCTGTTCCAAAATTATATCCCTACCGGATTTTAACCGGATTCTGGAACAGCAACCTTAGATGTAAGGGGGAAATCGGGCTAGACCGATTTCCCAAGAGCTTGTTCCAAAACTAACCGAGTTTTGGAACAAGCTCATTTATCCACCAGCGCAGCGTCAACATTGTCTTTCTTGAGCTGTGCGTCCATCATCTTGAGGGCTTCCATTGCCTTGAATTCTGAATACTTTGCAACTTCATTATCCAGAATGGCGGCAGCCTGCCGGGCGGCGTCGGCCTTGCTCATGCTCATCAGAACATAATAGGAACCGTCTTTACCAACATGCACATCCTCAACCTCAAGACCGCTAAGCTTTGCATCGGTTGTGGTGCGGCTTACCGACTGCTGGAAATTGAGAGTCTGTTCACTGCCGGCATTCCCCGCAGACTGGGTAAAATCGGTGATCATGGACTGAACATTGGCGTTCAGCGTCAGGGCGATGGCTACGGTTGCCCGGTTTTCCGCCATGCGCTGAGACATGTTAAGATCGGCCATTTTTGCCACACCACGGCCGTAGATGGCATCTTCAGACTTGGGGGGCTTGAGGTACCAGGAAGGGGCGTCTGCAGCCTGGGCAACAGTTTCCTTCTGGACATTATCCGACTTGGGGCCGGAAGCGCACCCGGTGACCATAAAGATGCACACAAAAACCAGCAGAGCAACCACAATTTTCTTCATTTTCAACTCCTTCGCATAGTAGACTTGTTCGAGAACCCGATTGGCTCTCTCGCAATAAATAAACCCTCTTTAGCACTCAATATATCTGCATTTTTGCCGTATTTCAAGTATTGGCGCCTCTTTTTTTTTAATTCGTATTGAACAATCCTGATATACATCCCCTTCCTCAAGCTTTACTCCCGTTCTATAATAGGCCATGCGCCAGTTTGAAGTTGTTTCAGCTTTCCAGCCTGCGGGAGACCAGGGAGAGGCTATTGCGGCCCTTGCGGAGGGCAT
>JAITES010000109.1 GCA_031281925.1 Treponema sp.
CGGACGGCGGACAGGCGGCGATGTATTTTGCCTATTGGCGCAGGGGTAGACCACTAACGTGGTCAACCAGAAAGAAAAAGGCGAAGAAGGAAAGAGTCCGCGGATTTCCGCGAATTAACGCGGATTTTAGGTCCGGCATTCATGTTCTTTTGGGAAAACCCAGCTTTATTTCTATGCGTTTATCCTGTAACTGATGGTGTCGTCCTTGTACCCTTTCCACTGCTGCGGTATTATATTAAAAATAGAGTGTAATGGGAGATGCTTTATGGCGGAAATGACGGCTCAGGAAGCGGCTGAATGGGGAAAAACCCTCGATTTCGAGAAAGTTTGGGCAATGTTTGCGGAAGTCGGCAAAAAACATGCTGAAATAGCCCAAAGACAGGCTGAAAACGAGAAACTGATGGCTCAACTGGAAAAAAATGTTGAGCGGGCTCACAACGATATCATCAGCGTGAACCGTGCCGGCGATGAACGGCTGGCTCAACTGGAAAAAAACCTTGATCGGGCTCACAACGATATCATCAGCGTGAACCGTGCCGGTGATGAACGGCTGGCTCAACTGGAAAAAAATGTTGAGCGGGTGAGCAATGAAATCAACGGCGTGAACCGTGCCGGCGATGAACGGCTGGCTCAACTGGAAAAAAACGTTGAGCGGGTGAGCAACAATGTGGGCGGTTTGAACCGTTCCATAGGTGAACTGGTCGAAACCCTTATTGCCGCCCGGCTGTGGGAAAAATTCCCCGATTATAATCTTACCCGAGCCTATCAGCGGCTTCCCGTTTACGATGAGAAAAACGCCCTAAAAACGGACATTGACATTCTGCTGGTCAATACGGATATGTGTATGGCGGTTGAGGTAAAGCACAGACTCAACAGAATAGACGAAGTCGATTATCACTTGAAACGGATGCAGCTTATCCGGCAATATCCGCCTGAACAAGTTGGCAATAAACAACTGATAGGGGGGCTATGGCGGGCGGCGCTGTTGATCCTGAAATAAAAAAATATATCTACGAATGCGGCCTTTTTGTACTTGAATTGACCGGGGAATCCGTTCATCTTATCCCGCCGCCTGAGGGTTTTGAACCAAAAAAATGGTAGTTTGACAAGCATAGTCCGATAAACCTGATTGGAAGGCCGGGGGATGACCTCCGGCCGGTACGATAAATTTCCTATTTGCAGACTATCACCTGGTTCCGGCCCAGTTCCTTGGCGCTCCTGAGGGCGGAATCTGCGGCAAGGATCAGGCTTTCCACATTTTTGGCATGAGTGGGCGCTACGGCTATGCCGATGCTGGTACGGATGTTGATGGGCATTTTTTCTGCCGCGCCGGGAGACTTTGGAACAATCACCTCTTTAGTCTCGACGGCTTTTCTGATCCGTTCAGCCACAAGAGCGGCTTCCGCGGCATCCGTATCGGGAAGCAGCACCGCATACTCATCCCCGGAAAGCCGGGAAGCGATATCTTCGGAACGCATGATGGAACGGAGTATGTCGGCTACGGTGATGATCACCTGATCCCCCGCCTGGGAGCCGTGTTTATCATTGATTTCATGAACCTGCTCCAGATCCATCATCATGAGGGACATCTTGCGGAGATTCACGGCACTATGTTCAAAGCGGTCTTTGATTGATTCTTCAAGAAAACGGCGGTTGTAAAGCCCGGTAAGTTCATCGGTAATGGCGCGGCGGCGGGCGGTTTCACCCCAACGCATCAGATCCTCCAGGTGTTTGCTGGTCTGATCCAGCCATTGATTCTGTACGGTACCGATTGCCTGGAGCAGCTTCAGTCCGATCATGGGATGTTCAAAGACGATACGGTAGAAGTCGATGCCCTGCAGAACCATGATCTCCGTATCGATCTTGGCGCTTATAGTGGCGGAACGGGGCTCATTGGCGATGATACTCATCTCTCCGAAGAAGTCTCCGGGCCTGATGTCGAACATCCAACGGTCGGTACCGTCGGACTGGGATACAAAAGCGGAAAGCAGGCCGGAGAGGAGAATAAACATCTCTTCCCCGACGTCTCCCTCCCGGAAAACCCGCTCTCCCTTCTTCACCCTTCTCCGTTCCAGAAAAGCCGTCACCGCGTTGAATTCAAGCTCGCTCATGGCGGCGAAGAGGGGGCTTTTAATCAGTACCGGATCGGCAACAGGCGACAGGGGCATTTTTCCGTCCGGCATCTAGTTCTCCTTCCCGGGGGGAAGCTCGGCTAAAGCCGAACCTTGTCCGGCAGGCTTCGACGGGATATTCCGGCAATGGATAACCGTGTCGCCGCCTGAGCGCCAGCTGTTGAGAAGCTGATCGTAGACACCCTGGAAAAGATCGTCCCAGACATGATTGTCCTGGGGCCATACTGCCCAGGAAACGGTGGCGGAAAAGGGGAAAGCCGGAACGCCTTTTGCCGCGGGAACAGGAGCAAGGGAGGCTATGGACTTATGCAGTTCATCCGCTATCTTCTCCGCCTGGGAAGCATCGCACTTGCTAATCAGGAGCCCGGTTTCGTTACTCTTGAAACGGAGCGACCATCCCCGGCCATGACGGCGGGCAATTTTTTTAAGCACCATTGCGATCCGTACCATGGCCTCATCTCCTGCGGCGTGCCCCCTGGAATCCACCAGAATCTTGAAACGATCCGGCTTGCACATGATGAAGGCCATAGGATCTTCCAGAATCCGGTTGATTTCGTCGGTAAGAAAGGCCTGTTTCCAGAGCCCTGTGCCGGGGTCTTCGTAGGCCCGGCGGTGCAGTTCCTGAACCCAGGAGAAGTTTTCCACGAGTATCCGCCGGATGGACTTGATACGGCCGGTCATCATGACGATGGAACTCAAGAGTATGCGGGAGATGATATGGGGTTCCTCAAGCACAAAATCGTCCATTTTAAGGCCGTAACCGGGAAACATGGCGAGATTTGAGTCTTCCGCGGCAACGGCAAAGGCATCGTAGGCGGCGTTCCGGGCAAAGTCAAAGTCGCCTATCGTGTCTCCTGGGGTAAAATGTGCCATTTCATCTTCATCTCCATCGTCCCTGAGCCTGTAAACCCGGATGGAACCCTCCAGCAGCATGTAAAAATGTTCGGCCTTCTGGCCCGGAGAGAAGAGCCTTCCTCCCTTGCGGAGCTGAATCAGGCCGGAATGGGATATTACAAATTCCTTCTCCCCCTTGAGGAGGCCCGAAAAAAGCTCAGCATTCTGTATGGGCGAAGGATCTATACCAAACTGAGATTTCCCCATCCTGTTACCTCTATACCGGACTATGCGGGGCCCTTCCGAAACCATTGAGGTTTTGAAACAGCCTCTATAAAATAGAATATAGGAGAAATAATGAATAAGCAATCCGCCCTTTTTACCTGTCGTGATGTATCCTTTGAATGGGAGGGGCTCACCGTAGTACAGGGGCTCAACTTTGAAATACAGGAGGGAGATTATCTTTGCATCACCGGGGAAAACGGATCGGGAAAAAGCACCCTGATCCAGGGCCTCCTGGGAATCAAGCAGCCTGAGGGGGGAAGCATTATACGGAACAGGGACTTGAAACCCCGCAGTACCGGCTATCTTCCCCAGAGGCGATCCTTCATGAATTTTTTCCCCGCGGGGGTCTACGAAGTAGTCCTTTCCGGGCGAATCGGGAGGCTGGGCATGAAGCCTTTCTATAGCCATGCCGACAAGGATGCGGCAGAGAAAAATCTTGAACGTCTGGGAATCTCCTCCCTGCGCAATCAATGTTATGGCGAACTTTCCGGGGGTCAGCAGCAGCGGGTACTTTTGGCCCGTGCATTCTGTGCTGCGGAGCAGCTTCTTGTTCTTGATGAGCCTTCCGCGGGGCTCGACCCGGTGGTGAGCGCGGAAATGTACGACATTGTGGAAGAATTCAACCGGGAAAAGGGGCTTACCGTGATCATGGTATCCCACGATATTGAAAAAGCCATCGGGGCCGCAAGTCATGTCCTCCACCTGGGAAACCGGCAGCTTTTCTACGGTACGGCGGACGAATTCCGTAATTCCGAAACCGGGAAAAAATTTATGGGGAAGAATTGAAAAGGAGAACGGGATAAATTATGAAAATTCTCCTTTTTGTAAGATCCACCAAATTTTCCACCGCAGCAGCCGGATCCCGCGGTTTTTCTAATCCGCGCTTGTTCCTCCGTCCACGGGCAGAGCGGCGCCGTTTATAAAGGCAGCCTCGTCGGAGGCAAGGAACAGGGCCGCGTTGGCTACGTCTTCCGCGGTGGCAAGACGGCCCAACGGCACTTCTCCGAGGCGTTCGGCTTTGCGGGCCGGATCTTTGAAAAGTTCCTGCATCAGCGGGGTGTCCACCGTACTGGGGTGAAGGCTGTTGCAGCGGATATTGTCTTTGGCGTAACGTACGGCAACGGTTTTTGTGAGCAGCGTTACTGCGCCCTTGGTAACCGTGTAGGCCTCCGTGGTGTAGCGGTGGCCGATGAGGCCGCAGACGCTGGACATGTTGATGATCGAGCCGCCGCCTGAGCTGCGCAGGAGGGGAATGGCGTGTTTGCAGCCGAGAAAGGGGCCCTTTACATTCACCGCCAGCATGGCATCAAGGTTTTCAACTTTCATCGTTTCGATGGGCTCACGGATGTTGATCCCTGCGTTGTTCACGAGGATATCCAGACGTCCACATTCCTTTTCTACCGTTTCCAGAGCGGCGATCCAGCTCTCCTCGTTTGTAACATCAAGAGCGGCAAAGAAGGCCCTGCCTCCCCCGCTCTTGATGACAGTAACAGTGTCATTCCCTGTTTCGGCCCTGAGATCCGCCACAAATACTGCGGCTCCTTCCGCGGCAAAAAGGGAGGCGATAGCCGCCCCCAGTCCCTGCCCTGCCCCGGTGATCAGGGCAACCTTGTTATCCAGCCTTTTCACGCTCATTTCCGTACTTCTGTCTTCGCAAGTTTTTCGTAATACCGCACAATGGCGCTGTGATCGTTTGCCGCCATGCCGTCGGTCTTGAGGGCCTGCAGAGTTTCCATCACACCGGCAGTAAGGGGAACGGGAACCCCCAGATCGTGGGCTGTATCCAGCGCATTCTGGAGATCCTTGATATGCAGCTCAATACGGAAACCGGGTTTGAAGTTGCCGTCGAGGATCATGGGAACCTTGGCGTTCATCACCGTGGAACCGGCAAGACCGCCCTTGATTGCGTCAAAAACCTTTACGGGATCTACACCGGCCTTGTGTGCCAGCACAAAGGCTTCCGAAACCGCGGCGATATTGAGGGCAACCACGATCTGGTTTGCCAGCTTCGTTATATTTCCCGCGCCTACATCCCCTACAAGAACCACACTGGAACCCAGCTTCTCAAGCACGGGCTTCACCTCATTAAAGACCTTCTCGTCCCCGCCAGCCATGATCGCAAGAGTTCCGTCGATGGCCTTTGGTTCTCCCCCGGAAACCGGCGCGTCAAGAAAATTAACCCCCCTGGCCTTGAGCGCGGCAGCCACTTCCCGGGACACGGCCGGGGCAATGGAACTCATGTCCACCACCGTGGCTCCGCTTTTGATGCCTTCAATGACTCCGCCGGGGCCGAGCACCGCATCCTTCACATGAGGCGAATTGGGCAGCATGGTGATGACAAGATCGCTTTTGGCGGCAAGATCCCTGTTTGAAGAAGCGGCCCCGGCGCCCAGCGCGGTAATGTCGTCAAAATTGACAAACTTGTCATAGACTACGAGGCTGTAGCCTGCCTTGATAAGATTCTTTGCCATGGGACGCCCCATGATTCCTAAACCGATAAACCCGATAGTCATACAATGCTCCCTGAAATAGTGTGATGCCGCATTATACCATGAATCGAGCCTGGAAAACAGGAGCTTTTACCGGAAAATATTCCGTCTGACACCGGGTGGAACTATTCTCTATAATTGGGTAAGAGTTTCAATGTCCAGCCCGGTAACCTGGGCAACTTGTTCAAGGGGTAAGCCTATATTTATAAGTTTTTTGGCTACTTCACGCTTGACCCGCTCTTCAGCTCTGGCCTCCCATTTGGCCGTAAGCCCTGTCCTTTCAAGTACCTGTTCCAGTGTCACATCACTCATCCGTATCGCCTCCTCTACCATTCTTGCATTCGCTCTCACTATCGCATCCAGATATGCTTTTCTCCGTGCCCCTTTCCCCGCCCTCGCTATCTCTCCCGTTATCCGCCGTATCCCCTCGACATTGAGCCCGTTGTCCAGATTCCTCAGCCACAGGTTCTCCCCTTCCGATAATTCCCGGCTGTCAATGACCTGGATAGGCATGATGTCTCCTGTCACAGTATAGATCCCCCTACTCCGTTCTTCAACC
>JAITES010000087.1 GCA_031281925.1 Treponema sp.
GGAGTAGAATCGGTGGACGCGGAATCACTGCTCCGCGCGGAAGGAGATGCCTCCCTCCCCGCGGAAAGGGAACATGTATGCCCCTATCTCTACAATCATCCGGAACTGTTTTCCCTCCACCGGCCTCTGGCCCCGCTCCGCTGGCAGGGCCCGGATATCAGGGTAACTGTAGACACTCAGGCCGACTATGAACGCGCTCAGATTCTCCACGATGCCCTTTCCTCCCTCCCCGGGGAAGAACGTTTCCGCGGAGAAGCGATTATTGCCGCATATAAAAGAGTGATCTTGTTCCAAAACCCGGTCAGCTTTGGAACAAGCTCTTGGGAAATCGGTCTAAAGCCCGATTTCCCCCTTACATCTAAGGTTGCTGTTCCAAAATCTGACATTTTGGAACAGCCTCGAGTGTTTCCCGAATCAGGAACATCCTGATGCCCGGCCCGATTCTCGTTGTTCCCGCGCTTGAACCGGGCCGGGGAGGAGGCCACCTTCTCCGTTCGGCCCGTCTTGTCCGCGATATCCGTTTGAAAAAACGGGAGGCGTTCCTCTGCCTTCCCCCCGGCGAAGGGGACACGGACGCCTGTCTTGCCCGTATCCGCTCATTCACGGGTGAATTTTCCCGGCAGTGGATATGTTTACACGACAGTATCCCTGCGGATCCCGAAATGATCATCCTGGACCGGTTTCAGACTCCCCCGGAGGAATTTGCCCTTTTGCGGAAAAGCGCTCCCCTCATCGGCATAGATGAGGGAGGGCCCTGCAGGGAGCGTTTTGATTTCCTGATAGATATTCTGCCGGCTCTTCCCTCTGTTTCCCGGCCGAATATGGTGAACCCCTCCCTTTTGCCCCTGCCGCTTTGCCGCCGGGAATCCTTTTTTTCGCGGAATAATGCCGCCGGACGCCGTATCCTTGTCAGTTTCGGTGCGGAAGACGCCGCGGGCCTGGGAGATCTGGCCACAGAATCTCTGTCGGGTATTGACGCGGAGATTGTTACCGCAAGAAACATCCCGAATCTCCGGGAAGAATTGGCCTCCTTCGATCTTCTGGTGACCCATTTCGGCATTACCGCCTTTGAAGCCCTCCATGCCCGGCTGCCAGTACTTCTTGTATCTCCCACGCCTTACCATGAGGCTCTTTCCAAAGCGGCGGGTTTTACCAGTGTCAGACACTATGGCCGCTCAACGTTTTGGGGCAGGCTCAAGGCACATGGCATCGGCCGCCTTCCTTCCCTGGCCTGCGCCCAGGCTGCCCCCGCCCTTGCCGCGGAATGTCAGGCCCTGGCGGAAAAGTACGGACTTGCGGAACTTCCCTCTCAAAGCCTTGCCGATCTGCTGCTGTCTTTTGACATTCACGCGGCGGGCCTCTGTCCGCTCTGCGCCGCGGAAGCGGCGGAAAAAAAGATACGTTTTCCCGGCAGAAGCTATACATGCTGCCCGCGCTGCGGCGTCATTTACATGAGCCGTTTGAACCCTCCGCCAATCGAATACGGAGAGGCGTATTTTTTTGCACAGTATAAAAACCAGTACGGCAGAACGTATCTCGAAGATTTTCCCGCGCTTAAGGAAACTGCAAAACGCAGAATCTCTGTCATAAAGAAGTTCCTTCCCCCCGCGGGAACCGGCGCCAAACCCTCCCTGCTCGACATAGGCTGCGCCTACGGCCCCCTCCTGGCCGCCGCGAAGGAAGAAGGCTTCTCCCCCCTCGGCATAGATCCCGCGCCGGAAGCCGTTGCATGGATCGGCAGGGAGCTGGGCATCCCGGCAAGGCAGGGCTTCTTCCCCGAAGACTTTCCCCGGGAGATCCTCAAAGACAACAGTTTTGATGTGGTAAGCCTCATGTATGTGATCGAACACTTCAGAGAGCCCCGGCAGGTACTGGGAGAAATCTACCGTATCCTCAAGCCGGGCGGGGTATTGGCCTTTTCAACCCCCTCATATTCCGGCGTCTCGGGGCGTAAATCCCTCAAGACAGTCCTGGAAAAAAGCCCGGCGGATCACTGGACGGTCTGGAGCCCCCGTATCTGCAGAAAGGCTCTTGCCCGCTGTGGCTTCAGGGTAAAAAAAATCGTAGTCACGGGCCACCACCCGGAACGTTTCCCCCTTTTCGGGCCTTTCTGCCGCGGGCGGGGAATCCTCTACAGATTCATTCTCCTCATAAGCCGCCTTTTCCGCCTCGGAGACACCTTCGAGTGCTTTTCCGTTAAAGAGGCTGTCCGCCAAGACAAAACCCTGTGGGTTTTGTCAGTAACCGGCTTTGTAGACAGACACTAAAACAGCCCGGAAAAAAATCCGACAATAGAAAAGGAGGATACCCGTGAAAGCAAGCCGGGAGAGGATAATTATTTTGGGCGCAGGGGTCATGCAGGGCCCGGCCATTAGAATCGCCAAAGAAACGGGGTTTTTTACTGTAGTTCTGGACGGAGATCCCGGCGCCCCCTGCGTTTCCCTGGCGGATCGCTTTGAACACATTGACCTTAAGGATAAGGAAGGGGTGGAAGCCTTTGCGCGATCCCTCCTTAAAGACGGGGGCCTTGCCGGCATCATGACTGCGGGAACCGACTTTTCCGCCACGGTGGCCTGGACCGCGGAGCGGCTCGGGCTTCCGGGCATCCCCTACGAGGCCGCGCTCAACGCATCGGACAAGGGCCGTATGCGCCGCTGTTTTGATGAGGCCGGCATTCCCTCTCCGGCCTTCACCGTTGTCGGCAAAAATGAATCCTTTACGATCCCGGCTCCCTTCCCCCTGGTGGTAAAACCGGTAGACAACATGGGCGCACGGGGCTGCCGCAGGGTGGATACGGAAGCGGAACTGGAAGAGGCTCTTGCCGACGGGATAAAATACTCCCGTTCCGGCAGGGCAATCGTGGAAGCCTACATGGAAGGCCCCGAATTTTCCGTGGACGCAATCGTATACAGGGGAGAAATCATCATCTGCGGCCTTGCCGACAGACATATATTCTTTCCCCCTTACTTCATCGAGATGGGCCACACCATGCCCACCGCTTTTTCCTCCGCGGAACAGGAAAAACTGCTTGACTGTTTCTGTGCGGCTGTCCGCAGCCTTGGCATTGCGGGAAAAAACTGCATAGGAGCCGCCAAGGGCGATGTCAAACTGACTCCCGGCGGCCCGATGATAGGGGAAGTGGCCGCCCGGCTTTCCGGGGGCTATATGTCCGGCTGGACTTACCCCTATTCCTCCGGAGTGGAACCGGTAAGGGCGGCCGTAGAGATGGCAGCCGGCCGGGAACCCCGCTTTCTTAAACCGGTAAAGTCATGGACAAGCGCGGAACGGGCCTTCATCTCCATCCCCGGAAAGGTAAAGTCCATAGAGGGCCTTGAAAAAGCCCGGAACACAGTCCATGTAAAAGATCTTTTTCTCCGCATAGCCGAAGATTCCCCGGTATCCTTCCCGGTAAACAACGTGAGCAAGTGCGGCAATGTGATCAGCGCCGCGGAAAACCGGGAAGAGGCCTGCGCCGCGGCGGAAGAAGCGGCCCGTTCTATCCTTATACGCCTTGAGGCCCCCAATGCCGAAACCTCCGCCTTCCTTTCCGCGTTCCCGGCTTCCAAAGGAAACGGGGAATCTTTCCCGCCCGACGCGTTCGGTCTCAACAGGGAACTCAAGGCGGCGCTGGAATCTCTGCCTCCGGGCATTGTTCCCCGCGAAAAACCCTCCGGAAAAGTGAGCATATACCCCTTTCCCGCCTTCCTTGAAGCAGGCCTCGTGGATTATATGGGCCGCAGTGTTTCCCAAAGCCTGGAAGCCCTGAGGGCCCTCAGCGGCCTTCCCCTGCCCGTCGGCACAGGGGAGCCTTTCCTCGGCAGAGAATTCTGGCAGTCCCTCATCCGCGGCGGCTACCAGGGAGCGGTATATTACCTTGATACCCTGGAGACCTGAACATGAAACGAAGTTTCATACTGATTTACTGCCTGCTGATTTCCTTCCCTGCCTTTGGCCAAACTGCCCTTCCCAAGACCCTTTCCCTTGAGGAAGCCCTGATCAGTATCGGGCAGAAGACGGGAAAGGCCGCGGAAACCGAATTCCGCTGGGATCCCTTCCTTGCCTCGGGAACATTCATTGCCGGAGGGCACAGCGCGGCTTTTTTTTCAGGCGGCGAGGGGGAAAGCGGCATGATTCTTCTTGACGGCAGGGAATTTTTCGATGTACCGGCCCCATATATGCATCAGGGACTCCTCCGTTTCCCAGAGGCCTTTATCAGTACCGCCGCCCTCTCCCTCTCCCGTTCCATTGAGGAAGACGCTTCCCGCTTCAATATTGCCGCGGTGATCATCGATCCGGGCCACGGCGGCAAGGACTCAGGCGCCGTTGGAAATTTCACCGTGAACGGCAAGCCGTTCCGTTCCGTAGAGAAGGACATCGTTCTCAATGTTTCCAAAAAACTCTACTCCCTCCTGTCCGCCGCGTACCCGGACAAACGTATCCTTATGACCAGGGAGGGGGATACCTTCCCCACCCTGGAAAACAGGGTTGCCATAGCCAATTCCGTACCCCTCAAAGCCAATGAAGCGATCATCTTCATCTCGATTCACGCCAATTCTTCATTCAATAAAAAGGCCAGAGGCTATGAAGTGTGGTATCTTTCACCGGAATACAGAAGAAACGTTATAGATACGGCAAAATATGCCGATTCTTCTGAAGTGATTCCCATCATCAATGATATGATGGAGGAGGAATTCACTACGGAAAGCATCATGATGGCCCAGTCGATCCTCAACAGGATAGGCGAGGCCTCCGGGAACCGTATCCCCTCCAGGGGGCTCAAGGCGGAAGAGTGGTTCGTTGTCCGCAATGCCAGGATGCCTTCGGTGCTGGTGGAACTGGGCTTTGTTTCCAATCAGGAAGACGCCCTTCTCATGAGCGATGAAGGCTACTTGCAGAAGCTCGGCGAAGCGTTATATAAGGGAATTGGCGATTTTATCACCAGATTCGAAAAGTCCGGAGGTTTTACGACGATTCAATGAAGGCTGAAATAAAAGAAACGTTTCAGTCCCTCGCTGCCTTGTGTAAGTCCGCAGCGATCCGTTACGCCGTCTGCCTTCTGGCTCTGGGAATTCTGGCTCTGAGCGATTTTTTTTACGCGGGGCTTGTCAGACGGACTTTTGTATTTTATTCTTTGAGAGACGGAGAAACTGTAGTTGAAGATCGTATGTTAAAGGCTTCAACCGGCAGGGAAGAGGATATAAGGCGTTATGTGGAAGAGGCCCTTTTGGGTCCTGTTTCACCGGATTCGGCGCCGCTTTTTCCCCGGGAAACCCGTCTCCGGTCCCTGCTTTTTCGGGATGGTACCGTGTATGTAGACCTTTCCGAAAGCGCCGTGCTGCCCTATTCCGACGGAGGGAAGGCATGGAGGGATTTTTTCACCCTTTACGGGGGTATAAAACGGAATTTTCCCTATGTTCGGGATGTCCGTTTATTTGTCGGGGGGAGGGCGGCTTTTTATGACGAATTCCGTCAAATTCAGGCGGAATCTCATGAAAGAGGCGTTGACAAAACATAAGTATTTTGTATACTTATGAAATATATCTCGAAGTTTCGATAACTTAAGTTGTTGAAAGGAGCTATGAATGAAACGGATGCTTGCATTTGCCGCTATCGTGTTGTTCCTCGCCGGATCAGTGTTTGCTGAAGAAGCCGTATTGATCGACTTCGGCAAACTCAAGGCAGACATTATCCCCGAGACGGATGCTCAGGGGAATGCCACGGAGAAGATGACTCAGAACAGGCAGACAATGATGGACTATGCCAATGTGGCCGGTACCAGCTTCAAGCCTGAAGACCTGGACGTGATGAAGACCTCCCTGGCTATTGCCAACTGGGACATAGTTTTGGCCTCTTCTTCCCGGAATGTCACCAACCTGGTTCTGAGCAAGGCTGCCGAAGCTACCTCCAAAGCCTATTGGGGCGGAGAAGCTTCCACGGTTCTGGGCGTCAGGGTACATTTCCCGGTCGAACCTTGGAATTCCTGGGCCATTATTAAACCGCCCTTCGATATTCCTGCCTATGAACCCCAGGCGGATGTCGGTGATGATGGTGTTATCACCGAAAGGGAAGGCCAGGACGGGATCACCCAGTCCAGCCGCTTTGAAGGCGAACCTGATGAAAACGGGAAACCCACCCATGGTTACGGCGTTGTCAAGAACGTAGGAACCATTAAATCTGTAGCGGTATGGGCTTACGGCCTTAATTTCCCCCATGGTCTCTTTACCATCCTGATCGATAATCAGGGAAATGAAAAAGAAATCTTCATGGGTTATCTTCAGTATGACGGCTGGGGCCAGCTGATCTGGAATAATCCTGCCTACGTACAGGAAGTGAGGAACCGGGATCTCCGGCTCTATCCTCTCTATCCTACCTCCACTCCTTTCGTCAAGTTCGGCGGATTCCGTGTACAGCGGGATGCGGCCAAGGAAGGCGGCGATTTCATCACCTATTTCAAAGATGTACAGATTATCTACGACAAAGCGGTTCTTGATACCGACAGGGATATCGATGATGAAGGCCTCTGGAAGATCATCTACGACCGGGAGACCGAGAAGAAACGCTGGGAGATGCAGCAGTTCGGTCACAACCAGGTGATGCGCTATATCGACAGGCAGAAGCAGGCCACCGAAGCTCCGTTTGGAAGTCCCGAACGGCGGCAGCAGGAGCAGGAGCAGCAGTAAAAACCCGTCCGGCAGGTCTTGTGGAAACCCTTGTGACCGCCGGTTGAAAATGGCTGCCTGAGAAATCCGGATCTTGTATCTCTGGATTTTTCAGGCAGTTTTTTTTTAAGGATATGATGATGGAGGAAAAAACCCTTATACCCAACCAGAGCGAACTGCGGAAAGAATACGATGAGTATCTGCGGGTTCGGGAAATGGTTACCAGGGATCTGGAACTACGGGTAGAAGATGTTCTTGCCGCCCTGAATTCCCGGCCCTCGGTGAAGGGCAGGGTCAAGGATTTTCCGTCCTGGTACAAAAAATATATCCGCATATTGAAAGACGGGAACGAGGAGAGGCCTCTTATCACAGACCTTCTGGGTTTGAGGATCGTGTGCCCCTTTCTTGAGGATCTTGGCGCTGCCGAGGCCCTTTTGAAAAAGCACTTTGACGTAACCGAAATAGAGCGGAAAGGCGCCGGTTATTCCTTCAAGGAATTCGGCTATGAATCGACTCATCTCCTGATAAAGATCCCCCGGGAAATAGTAGAGCGGAGAGGAGATCCGGGCGCCAAAACCGCGGAGATCCAGATTCGTACCATACTGCAGGATGCATGGGCGGAGGTGGAGCACGAACTGGTGTACAAGGCGGAATTTACCCCCTTTGACGATCCGATGAAGCGCAAGCTTGCGGCGATCAACGCCAGCCTTTCCCTGGCCGACACGATCTTTCAGGAGATACGGAACTACCAGCGGCAGCTTAACGGGGAACTGGGTAAACGGCGGGAAGCGTTCTTCCGTAAAATCGAAGAAGCCACCGACGGAATGCTCTTCCGGGGCGAAGAAGCAGAAGGCATTGATTTCCTCCGGCCCGGAGACGACGGAGACAGGCCTTCCCCGGTTGGGAATACAAGCACCATTGACGATCTTCTGCTCAACGCACTCTATGCCCATAACAGGAACAAATTCGGCGAGGCCATTGCCTTTTACAGCCGTATTCTGGAACTGAATCCCGATGAGAGTATCGCCTCTCTCATCTACAAACACCGGGGCATGGCCTACTTTGCCCAGTCCCGCTACCAGGATGCTATCGACGATTTTTCAGCTTCCCTCAAACTGGACGGCAGTTCCTATAAGGCAGCCTATTACCGGGGAGTCGTAAGGTCTGTATTGCAGCAGTATACCGATGCCGTGGGAGACTACAGCCTTGCCCTGGAAATTAACCCCTACCAGGCCTTCTGCCTCTACCGCAGGGGCCAGGCCTACTACCATCTGGGGGATTTTCCCCAGGCTCTGGGAGACTGTGAGACAGCGCTTTCCCTTGAAAGCGGAAATACATCCTTCCAAAAATTCCGCGAATTGCTCCGCTCTAAACTGAAGATGTAATTCTGTACGATAGCCGGAGGCAGCATGCAACAGTCCAGTGAAACAGGTAAAAAACTATCGGGCCGGGAACGGGTAAAAACAGCGCTGAACCACGAGGAGGCCGACCGCTTTCCCATCGATTTGGGGATGCAGTTCTCCACCGGTATTTCGGCCTTTGCCTACTACAATCTGCGTAAATATCTGGGGCTGCGCACGGATAAAATCGAAATAGTGGATAATGTGCAGATGCTGGCGCGGGTGGATCAGGATATACTGGATCTTTTCCACTGCGATACGGTATTACTCTATCCCCCTTATAAAAAACAGATGCTCTGGAATGTGCGGGATGATTACAGCTTTATCATCCCCGAACAGATGAATCCCCGCATGGAAGACGGGTACTGGGTGGTTACGCGGGGGGACGAAAAGATGAG
>JAITES010000202.1 GCA_031281925.1 Treponema sp.
GCATGGACGGAAGTTTTCTTTACCTCATCAAGAAGCCGTTCCAGAAGAGCGGCGCCGATTCCCCTGCCCAAAAAATCCTTATGCACATAGATGGAATCCTCTGCAGAAAAACGGTAACTTGCCCTTTGCCTCCATCTCTGTACATAGGCGTAACCGGCAAGCCTGGTATCTTCTTCAAAGACAAACCATGGATAAGCGGAGACGATATTATGAATACGGTTTTCCATTTCCGCAACGCTTATCTTTTCTTCTTCAAATGTTATAGCCGTATTTTCAACATAGTAATTGTAGATGGCGCAGATGGCTTCGGCATCCGCGGGACTGACCGGACGAATCATTATACAAGTATACACCGGGGCGGAAAAATATGCTAGGCTTAAACAAAGGAGTCTGTATGCGGAATATGAGAAGGAAAGACCGGGAGATGTCCCGGGAATTTGCCCTTGAGGTGGCGGATAAATGTCTTTTTGCCAGCCTTGCCACGGTTAATGATGACGGAAGTCCCTACAGCGTTGCGCTTTCTCCTGTTCGGGATGGCGATTGGTTCTATATTCATGGCGCTCATGAGGGACACAAGATTGACAACATGCGCCGCGAGAAGCGGGTTTGTCTTTCCTTTGTGTCAAGGGCGGAAGCGGTACAGGAAAAGAATACGGTAAGCTACGATTCGGCCGTTGTGTTTGGGACTGCGGAAGAGGTGACCGATCCGAATGAGAAAATCCACGCCCTTCGTCTTATCTGTGAACGCTATGCGCCGCGTAACATACACAATTTTGATGTTGAAATCGGCAAGGGACTGGAGCATACCGCCATCTGGAAGATCCATATAGACGGAATAAGCGGAAAAACACATTAGGCATTTGGAACAAGCTTACTCTATTATGCTTTTTTTAATGGTTTCTCTGTTGATGCGGTATATCTGCGGCGGTAACGTATAAACGAAAATTTTTCATGATCTTCCCGTTCTTCTTCTTCCCAGAAATAGGAGTCGATTTCCGGAAAAAACGCGTCCCCCTCGTATTCGGCACGAATCAGGGTAAGTTCAATGGAGTCCGCATATTCCATGGCTTCCCGGTAGAGCATTCCGCCGCCGCAGATATATACTTTTGCAGAATCCCTGTACTGTTTAAGCGCTTCTTCGAGGGATGGAAATACTGCCGCTTCGCTGCTCCGGGCCAGGGATTTGGAAACAACAATGTTGGGCCTTCCGGGCAGGGGTTTTTTCGGCAGACTTTCCCAGGTTTTCCGTCCCATGATGCAGGGCCATCCCCTGGTAAGCTCCCGGAAATGCTTCATGTCCTCGCTGATTGACCAGGGCAGGCGGCCGTCCCTGCCGATGATCCGGTTTTCCGCCATAGCGGCAATAATGATGATTTCGCTCATACGGCAATATCAAACTTGATGGCAGGGAAAGGATCGTATCCTTCGACAACAGAATCCGTGTACTGCCAATCGAATACGGACGAGAAATTTTCCGTACGGAGGGAGGGAAGCGGCCTGGGTTCCCGTTCAAGCTGGGTCTTGAGGGCCTCAACATGGTTTACATAGATATGGGTGTCCCCCAGAAAGCCGGTGAGTTTTCCTTCATCAAACCCGGCTTCCCTGGCCAAAAGGTGGAGCAGCAGGGCATAACTTGCAATGTTAAAGGGAAGCCCCAGGGCTACATCCACGGAACGCTGGTTCCAGAGCAGATTGAGCCTTGTACCAATGACAATGAGCTGAAAACTGTAGTGGCAGGGCGGAAGGGCCATGTGTTTGAGATCCAGGGGATTCCAGGCCGAAACAATTATTCTTCTTGAACCGGAATCTTTTTTCAGTAATTCTACCGCCTCCCGGAGCTGGTCTATTCCCTTTCCCGCGGCATCACTGTCAAATCCTTCATAGCGGGCGCCGAAATGCCGCCACTGCCATCCGTAAATTGGCCCCAGATCCCGCTGGGCCATCATCCGTTTTTGGGTTTCGCCATTCATGTTGTAGGGAACAAGGTCGGGGCTGCACCATTCATCCCAGATATGGTTCTTTCTTTCTTTAAGCCATTCCTTGTCCGTGATGCCCTTTATAAAAAATTCCAGCTCGGAAGCCACCAGGCGGAAGGGCACTTTCTTGGTGGTGAGCAGGGGAAAGCCCAAAGCCATGTCGTGCTCAAACATCGTGCCGGAAATACTCAGGGCATCCATACCGGTACGGTTATGTTTCCGGTATCCTTCGGCAAGAATTTTTTTTACAATATCCAGATATGCCTTCATTCAATTATCCGCCCAGAGTCCCCGCTTCTGTTCGCGCGCTTCTTTTTCCAGTTCCCGGAATTCTTCCATGAATTGAAAGGTAAAACGGGTATAGGCGTGGGCATAGCCTTCCCGGATGAGGGCGGCATTGTGGCAGACACCGTCTTCGGTATAAATGTAACAGAGAATCCTGCCATAACGATCCCGGAGATCCCAATCAAAGGCAAGCAGTACATTCCTTCCCAAAAGCCGGGTTTTGGTAAAATTGCTGGCCTCCTTTCCGAACATTTCGACAGGCCGGTTGGGATGTACCGTCTCCGGGGTATCCACTCCCAGCATGCGGATAGTTTCCACGGCGTTCAGGGCTTCCGGGGGATTGCTAATCCGTACCCGTACTGTATCTCCGTCCACATGGTCAACAACTTCCGCCCTGAGCATCCGGGAAAGGTCTGCGCCGGAACTTGATGCAAGCCGCGCCGTATTGACCCGGTAAAGCGGCCCTGAATCCGCGTCCTTGTATTCAGCGGAAACCTGAGAGACCGGAGGATTGCATATTGAACAGGGCCCGTATCCGGATTTTACCGCATCGCCAAGGCTAATGGCTATCTTTGATTTACGGAGAGATGAACAGTTTTCCAGGTGATACTTCTTCCCCGAGTTTGTAACATAGACTTTTGGTTCCGCAGTGTTCTCTCCGCCGCCGCAGTTGAGCAAGGGGAGCAGGCAGAGAATAAAAACCGGAATTAGCCGGTTCAGGCGTACTTCCGGGCTCCTGGCGTAATGTATTGCCGCATGCATTGTTAAATTATACCAAAATACTGTTATTGAAGCAAATGGGATATTTAATTTTCCATAAGCAAAACTTGCCGGCTTCATCAATTTGCAGCATACTTTATTACATGGAAAAAATAGCCGAAAGAGCCAGGATCATCAGGATTGCCTCTTTAACGGCTCTCTTTGGAAACGCGCTGTT
>JAITES010000270.1 GCA_031281925.1 Treponema sp.
CATCCATGCCGGTGATCTCGCAGATCATACTCTGGTATTCAAAGATCGCCTGCAGAATTCCCTGGCTTATCTCGCTCTGGTAGGGCGTGTACGCGGTAAGGAAAGTCTCTTTGGAGATGATACGCTTCACCGCCGCGGGGATATAGTGACGGTAGGCTCCGGCGCCCCGGAAGACGGTTTTGAAGATCCTGTTCTCCCCGGCAAGGGATTCAATGGTTCGCAGGGCTTCCAGTTCGGAAAGGCCCACAGGAATATCCGGTTTCCCGGCAGCCAGTACCGGGGGAATATCAGCAAAAAGCTCATCCGGAGATTTTATGCCTATGGTTTTGAGCATAGCCTCCCGGTCCGCTTCGGTATTCGGAATAAAGAGGGACATAAAATGCACCTTATAATGTTGCCAGGTAAGCCTGGTATTCCGCGGCGCTTAGAAGTTCTGCGGAGGGCGTACCGGCCTCTACCTGAACCAGCCATGCCTCGTAAGGCGCCTTGTTGATGAGTTCCGGGCCGGAAAGGAGAGCCTCGTTTACGGCGCTTACCTTTCCGTCAAGGGGACTGTAAACGTCCGACACAGCCTTTACCGATTCCACATCCGCAAAGACACTGCCCACAGTCAAACTGTCTCCCGGTTTGGGCAGATTGACGAATACCACGTCTCCCAGAGCGGACTGGGCATAATCGCTAAGTCCGACCTCGTAGAGACCCTGTCCCTTTTCCCTGACCCATTCGTGGGATTTACTGTACTTTAGATCCTCAGGATACTGCATGTTTCACCTCTTCCCGTGTTTGTAAAAAGGCAGGGAGCATATCAGCCCCTCTACCATTCTGCCGCGTATGTCGATTTCAAGTCCCGTTCCAATTTCCGCAGAATCGCTGCGGATCAAGGCCATGGCGATAGCTTCCCTTGACCAGGGACTAAAGGTACCGGAACTGACCGTGCCGGCCTCTTTCCCCCGCACGAACACTGTCTCGCCGCCCCGGGCAATACCCCTTCCGGTGATCCTGATCCCCACCCGTATACGTTCAGGTTTTTCCCCCGCGGCAAGAGAGGCCCTTCCTATAAAATCGCCCTTGTTCATACTCACCGCAAAGGCAAGCCCTGCCTCAAACGGATTGATGCTGTCATTCATCTCGTGACCGTAGAGGGGCATCCCCGCTTCCAGCCTCAGGGTATCCCGGCTGCCCAGCCCGCAGGGAATAATCCCCTCCCCCGCCGAAAGAAGCCGTTCCCAGAGAGACACTGCGGCGGAAGGATGACAGTACAGTTCAAAACCCGGCTCTCCGGTATAACCTGTACGGGAAACGATGCAGGGAATCCCCGCAACTGAACCGGATTCGATAAAGGTATAGTATTTTTCCGGAATACTGCCGGAAAGCGTTTTAAGGATTGCAGGGGAAAGGGGACCCTGAATGGCGATTTGCGCATACTCTTCGGAGAGATCCTCCATGAGGGCGTCTCCGCTCAGGCGGCCTGCAATCCATGCGGCATCCTTGTCTTTGTTTGCGGCATTCACGACAAGAAGGTAACGTTCCTCATCCATCCTGCAAACCACAAGATCGTCTACGATGCCTCCCCGGTCATTGCAGAGAAGACTGTAACGGACTCTGCCGTTTTTCATGCCGGAAAGATCGCCTGTTACAAGGTACTGAAGGTTTTTTAAGGCATCCCTGCCCCGGATGAGAAGCTCTCCCATGTGGGACACATCGAAGAGACCGGCCTTTTCCCGGACCGCCACATGCTCGGCAATGAGACCCGTTTCATACTGAACAGGCAAAAGATAGCCGGCAAAGGGAATCATTTTCCCGCCATGGGATACATGCCAATCGTAAAGGGGAGTTTTCTTTTCCAACTGAGGAGCCTCCACGGGTTTTTACTCAAACCCTCAAGGCGGCTCCGTCCTTAACCTGAAAGATTCTTTCCGCTGGGGAAATTGCCTCTTCGGCGTCCCGCCATTGATTATTCATCAAACAGCGCGGGAACTTTTCGGAGATTCGTCAGAAACCGGTACTTTTGCCTGAGAGTTTTCCGCAATTTGCCCCTTCGGCTCCGTTTGCACGGTCTCTCCCGGATTCATCACACGAACTACTTTAAGCCTAAGAAAAAGGAGGGGACATGTCAAGGTAGGCTATGGTTCGTTTTTTACGTGGCGCAACACGGGTGGCACATTGCGGCCTCTGAGTCTTGACCGGATAAAGAGCCCAGACTATATTTAGAATATTGGACAAGGGATTAATTCCCGGTTCCAATAGTCCGTCTGGCACCGAAAATGCGCAGGGGGCATCGCAAGGTGTCGCCGGGTCGGCGCCCCGGCTAAACCAGACGCTTAACCGCTTTGGGGCTTTTCCCAGAGCGGTTTTTTGTTTTTATAGTAGGTATCGCGGGTTACCATACCTGTTTTTACATCATAAAAATCGCCGTCTATGGCTGGCATTAGCTCAACAAAGAGGGAAATCCCTGTTTTACCTATTTTCTTGTGGAGGGTGAGCCGTCCGCCTTTATTTGCATATATTGCGGTATATCCGTCAGCAACATCTTGAACGAAATCACGGGCGTTTTGGTAACCATTTAAACGCAACTCTTGTATTCTTTCCTTACGCTCAATGTGAGATTCCCCATAATCTCCCGGTTTTCCGGCCTGTTCCCCTACCCGGAGGCGGATTTTCCCTGCTTGCCGTTTGATTTGATCAGCTATTTCAGGGGAAATTTCCCCAAAGTCCCGGCTGCCGTTGCTTGTAAGAACAAATTCACCGTCATATTGTACCGGTACGGCCTGTTTTTCCACCTCATCTTCCCTTCCCGATACCGGTATTAATTTCAGTTTTTGATCTCCGTAATCTGAATCTGTGCCCCCAGTGTCAGGGAGATGCCCGGCATGGGGTATTCGGCAAAGGAGGTGTAAAGCTGATTGAGGGCGTTACGCAGCACGGCAAAGGCGATAAGGTTTTTGCCGGCGGCCTGATTCACCGTTACATTGACCAGGCAATACGGCTCCAGTTCCATGAGGTTTAAGGTGTCGGCGTAACGGATACTCTCCCAGTGGGCCGACAGCAAAAGGGAGCCGGCTGCCGGGGTGCCGCTTTTCCAGGAGAGATCGATCGAAGCGCCCACAATATGCATGGGCATATAGGGTATGCGCAGGGCGTCCGAGAAGTCCAAATCATCATTCAAAAGCCAGCTTAGCTGATACTGATAGTTAAGGCCGAATTTCAGTCTGTCGAAGATCCGGAAGGAAAGGGGAAAGTCAAGAACCGGGCGTATGTCCGTACCGATAAAGCAGCCGGTTCCGATATTTTCGGGACTCCAGCGCGCTCCCTGTTTAACCCAATGAATGGAGTCTGTAGTCCACTGTACATACGCTGTCGAACTGACGCTAAAAGCCGGAGCATGAGGAATAAATTTCGGCCTGACGGAAGCTTCCGCCGAAGACGAGGCTTGAGTTTCCCCTCCGGTAAAGGTGAATTCCCCGCCAAGGTCGGCGCCCCAGCCGTCTTCGGGTTTCAGGTTTGGGTTGCCGGTATAGAGACCGTCGGCGCTGTGATAGAAAAGATCGTCAAAGTCGGGGAACTTGAAACTGCGGAAGTAGTTGTTTTTCAGGGAAAACCAGTCCGCAGCCTGCCATACAAAGCCTGCCTTTGGGACGGCCGCGCCCTGTCTTGTGTCGGTAACGCCTTTGAGCGACGCTATAAACAGTAATGCCTCAAGCGGCTTATACTCCGCCGCTGCATACAGGCCGCCGTTGTTCCCGTTCCTCAGACCGTCCCCGGTGGAATCCACATGTATAA
>JAITES010000084.1 GCA_031281925.1 Treponema sp.
CAGAAGGGGGATTATTCTAAGCCCTTCATCTTCCGCAAAACAGAATGCCGCCGCAAAAACCATGCAGAGCATAAATATCTTTATTTTCAGTTTTTCCGCCGCTCTTTCCAAACAGACGACTGACGCCAAAAGTATAAACATCCTTTTTCTCCTGTGAAGGCCTGATGTCTATAATCTGGCATTACAATGTTACGATGTGTTAAAAAATTGTTAAGGAATTGTTAAATCGTAAAAAAGTCAAATTTTGAGATAGACCGTGAAGACCGATCCCTTTCCGGGGGAGCTTTCCACAGTAACGGATCCGCCAAGGATTTCAACGGTTTTTTTTACCAGCGCAAGGCCCAGTCCGTTTCCTTCCAGGGTGTGGGAGGTATCCCCCTGATAGAACTTGTCAAAAATACGCTTTTGGGTACTTTCGTCCATGCCGCAGCCGGTATCGCTCACCGAAACCACCGCCCATCTTTCAGAAGGCAGGTTTTCTGTTTTGAGGCGCACTGAGATGCCGCCGCCGGTATTCGTAAATTTGATTGCATTGGAAAAAAGGTTGTTCCATACTATTTCCATCATGTTTTCATCATAGCATACGGTTGCTTCTTCCAGATCGACGTCAAAGCTGATATTTTTTTGTTCCCAGAATTCCTCAAAGGCAACGGCGCAACGGCGAAGCTGTTCGCTGAGGTTGTAAGGGATCGCGCCGGGTATGATCCCCTGATTTTCCAGCCTGTTCAATTTCAGGATATTGGTTACCAATCCCGTTAGTTTTTTCGTTGCCTCAATAATATTCCCTGCATATTCCCTGCGTTCATCAGCCGTGAGTGATTCGCTTTGCAGGGCTGCCGCATAGCCCTGTATCACCGAAAGGGGTGTTTTTATCTCGTGGGACACGTTGGCGATAAAATCCGTTTTAAGGGTTTCAATGGTCGCCAGTTTCTCCGCCATGGTATTAAAATCCTCAAACATTACTTCCATAAAATCTTTCTTACCGTCCCTGCGTATGGGATCAATACGGATGGAAAAGTCTCCTGCCGCTATTTTCCGTGCCGCTTCGCTGAGATGCCGCATGTGAGACTCCCACGATATATAACGCACCGTGCCAATTCCAACCAGCAGAATCGCCGCGGAGAACATCATGGTTATCATCAGCAGATTAACAATTCCCATGGGCCTTAGTTCCAGTAAGCCCTTCCGCGCCAGCATTAGATAAATCGCTACGTGAACCCCGTTGATCGCCCCCAGGGCAGAGAACAGCAAAAGGTAGTTCTTTCCGGACATATACCCTACAGTAACACGGGGATCTTTTTCCGGTCTTTTCAAAAGCCGCTTCATGTTACATCCTCAAGGGAAGCCGCAGGTTTCAGTACCGCCTTGTAGCCAAGACCGTGAACGGTAATAATTTCAAAGTCGTTACATTCGGCGAATTTCTCCCGAAGCATGGTGATATATACGTCAACCGAGCGCGGGGAGGTTTTGGTTTCAAGTCCCCAAAACTCGTCCATAAGCTGGTTTCGGGTAAAGGTCTTCCTGGGGTATGACAGGAGTTTAAACAAAACCTGAAATTCTTTGACGGTAAGGGGTATTTCTTTTCCGTTGAGGTAAGCCGTTGTTTCATCGGCATTCAGGGTGATGCCGCCGATGGTCAATTCTTTCTCATTCACTATATTGGCCCGGCGAAGCAGCGCGCCGACCCGTAAGATTAATTCGTCCATATCAACAGGTTTTACCATGTAATCATCTATACCAATACGGAACCCTTTTTGTTTTGAAGATATATCGTCCCTGGCGGACATAAATAAAATCGGTATGGTTTTGTCCTGTTCCCTCACCAATGCGGCCAGCTTAAAGCCGTCAATATCGGGCATCATGATATCCGAGATGATAAGATCGGTTTTAACATCTATCATTTTGTCAAAGGCTTCCCTTGCGGAAAGGCACCCGGCAGCCCGGTAGCCTTGCCCGTTCAGGAAGGCGCATACTATTTTATTGAATTTTGGGTCGTCTTCTACAACAAGTATGGTGATCATGAAAAGTTCCCCCTAAAGTTAACCTAACCGGCAATTGTTATATCATATTAAGGAATTGTTAAAAAGTCGTTAAAAGTTATGATTTTGAAGGCTTCCCAAGCCCGCGATGGTTTGTACATTTTCATGAATTTCACCCGGATTTCCGCGAATTTCTCCGTGACGGTCAGCGTCCGTCCCTGGTTTTTTGAATTCGTAATTGCCGGCAGGGGTGAAAGACCTCTTGCACAAACCTTAATTCCCGGCTATTGTTCCTATACATAGAAACAAAAGTTCGGTTTAACAGTGCGGCGATGCCGCCGCATAAAAGAGAGGGTATCATGGAAATGAATGCGGAGATGCTGGGAAGCATAAAAAAATCGATAAGGGCTGCCATGAAAGGCGGTTTTTATGCGGCTCACTTCAAGGGTATACATGCGGAAGACATAAAGAGCCGGGAAGACTTTGAAAAACTCCCCTTTACCGGGAAGGAGGATCTCCGGGAGGCCTACCCGCTGGGGCTCTGTGCGGTGGACGAAAGGGAAATTGTCCGCATACATTCATCTTCCGGCACCACGGGGACGCCGGTGATCATCCCCTACACCCAAAAGGATGTGCAGGATTGGGCTGTGATGTTCGCCCGCTGTTACCAGATGGCAGGCGTTACCAAATCGGACAGGGTTCACATTACCCCCGGTTACGGGCTTTGGACTGCGGGTATCGGCTTTCAGCTTGGAGCGGAACTTCTGGGCGCCATGGCGATTCCCATGGGGCCGGGAAACACCGACAAGCAGCTCAAGATGATGGAAGACCTCAAATCCACGGTGCTCTGCGCCACTTCATCCTATGCCCTGCTTCTGGCCGAGGAGATCAAAAAGCGGGGGATCAAAGACAGGATACACTTAAAAAAAAGCCTCATCGGTTCGGAGCGCTGGGGAGAGAAGATGCGCAGGCGGATAGCCGGTGAATTGGGGGTGGAACTCTACGACATATACGGCCTTACGGAGATATACGGCCCCGGCATCGGCATTAACTGCCAGAAGCAGGGCGGCATGCACATGTGGACCGATTATCTCTACTACGAAATAATAAACCCCAAAACCGGCAAACAGGCAGAGCCCGGTGAAATCGGTGAGATTGTGATCACCACCCTGCAGAAGGAGGGGGCGCCGCTCGTCCGCTACAGGACACACGATCTTACGCGGGAGATCGCTGGTTCCTGCCCCTGCGGCAGTCCCTTCCCCAGGATCGATACGATCATCGGCCGCAGCGACGACATGATCAAGGTAAAAGGCACCATGATCTTCCCCGGCCGTATTGACGAATTGCTCTCTTCAATCGCCGATGTAAGCAGCGAATACCAGATCCAGATCGATCATCTCAACGGCAGGGATATTGTGCAGCTCTACTTTGAAACGGCCCTTGAGGACGGCCAGGAACGCAAGAATCTGGAAAAGACAGTGGAAGCGGCCTTCAAGGAAAAGATAGGACTCACTCCCCACCCCATAGCGGTAAGCATGGGCGAACTTCCCCGGAGCGAAAAGAAGTCCACACGGATTTTTGACAACAGGTATTAGCTGTCCATAAAGCCGGTTACTTTACAGACGGATTAGATAAAGTACATGTAGGATTCATCCGGGTCTACGGTGCCTGCCAAAGAAGCCAGGGTTTTGCGGTCGATGACCGCGGCAATACGGTCGTTAAGGCGGTTGTAGACGGAAAGGCGGAGACTCTTCTGGAATTTCGTTTCCTTCTGTCCCGGCAGGAGGGGATCAACCACGAGCATGTCACCTTCCAGAATCCGCAGTACGTCCCCGATGACGATATCTTCCGGTCTCTTCGCCAGGGCATAGCCCCCGGAGGCTCCCTTTACCGAGCGGATAAAGCCGGCCCGCCTCAGGATTACCGCAACCTGTTCCAGATACCGAATCGAGATGCGCTGCCGTTCCGCAACGCTGGCCAGGGAGACATGATCCTTGTCGGCATGTTCGGCAAGGTCGATGAGAAGCCGCACCCCGTAGCGGCCCCTGGTGGAGATCTTCATATAGCGTAAGATCCCGAACCGTCGGATTCATACACCGTACAGAGATCCTGCAGGCTGATTGAATCAACGCAGTCCCTGATCGCCGCATAGAGTTCCGTCCAGGTATGGCGGGAGAGGCAGTATTTTTCCGCGGGACAGACTTTCAATCTGACACATTCCACCGGTTCCAGGCTCCCCTCCACGGCCCGCAAAATATCCCCCACCTTTATCTTTGCCGGATCTTTTCCGGGAAGGTAGCCCCCCGCGGGGCCCCGTATCCCCCGGATGATCTTTTTCTTCCGCAGGGGGATAAAGAGCTGTTCCAGATAACCTTCGGACACGCCGGTCTGCTCGGCTATCTCCCGGGTGCTGGCATATTTTCCCTTCCCAAGGAGGGCCAGGTAGAGCAGGGCTTCCAGGGAATAACGCCCTTTTGTCGAAATTTTCATTGGTATTTTTCCTACATAAATAATAGGAAATCTTTCCATAAAATTCAAGGGGAATTTGCAAAAACCGGTTATTTTGAAGGGCAGAAGGACATTGTATTTTTAATAATCATTTTATATCTTGATACCATGAAGAATCCGGCGGCTGTGTTTTTTCTTGGCGTTTTTCTTCTCCTTGTTTCTCCTCTCCCCGCCCAGGAACCGGGTATACCGAAGGGCGCCGATCCGGAAAGGCTGCTCAACAAGCCTGAGTCCGTCTCCTCCTCCATTGTTTTGATCAAGGATCCGCCTACCGTCTGGATTGGAATGAAGGCCGATGTACACACGGTCATCCCGGAGAAGCTTGAAACGATACGGCCTTTAATCTTTGCCTGGGAAGACTACCCGAAACACTTCAAGCGGCTCAAGGAAAACTGGATAGAGAGGCGGCAGGACGGCACTGTTTTTAGGATGCATCTTTCCGTGGGACTGATGGGGATCTACTACGATTCGGTTTATACCCTTTTTGCCCGGGCTCTGATCGATACGCCGAAGAAGCTCTTCATTGAGTTTGCCCCCCTGAACAGGGCTGAAGCCTACATCTCGGAAGACGGTACGGTACGCCGTCCCCTGGGACTCTGGTATCTTGAAGAACTTGAAGTCAGAGGGGAGCCCTGTACATACGTCCGCTACATTGCCGATGGGGAGGTGCTGAAAAAATATCCCCTTCAGGATACGGTCATGGCCCTCTTTGTAGACCTGGAGCATCAGGAACTGCTGAAGCAGTTGATTAGGGCAGTAGAAAGAAACAAATTGGGCCGAAAGTGAGGCTGTTCCAAACATCGGTTTTGGGAAGGATCAAGCGTCAGGTTTTTCTGTAGGCGAGAGCCCGGAATCCTTCGCGGCGCAGGTTTCCAAGGCGGGTAAAGCCTGAAATTTTGGCCCGGTCAAACAGTTCCGCAAGAAAGGAGGGGAGCGATGCAAGGAAAACCCCCTGTGCCTGCAGCAATACCGCCAGGGCTTCCCAGTGTGAAGGGATGCTTTCCCTGGGCATGTTTTCCGGAAACGCGGCGATGAAACTGTAGGGGCCTTCCCCAAGGAGAGCGTCTTTGGCCGAGGCAAGATCCGCCGTGGGGATGAGGACTGTGTTAACAGTATTCTTGAGGTTGTATTCCGCGGCTTTCAGCGCGATGATGTTCCTGCCGGAAAGGATCGCTTTTCCGTTCTGCGTTTTTTCCGTACCTGAGCTTTTGTAGAACCAGAGAGGATAGCAGCCCTGCTCCGTTTCGTGGAAAAGCCTGTTTTCATGAAGCTTTCCGCTTGAGGATGCTTCCATTGAATTTTTAAGTGAATTTTTAAGGCCTGCTTCCCCTGCGGGCGCTGTATTGAAGCCCAGTTTGCAGCTTAGTTTTACCGCGGCCAGTACCGCTTCCCCCGGATCGTCGAAGCCGGGAGCGCCGTGGAATGTGTCCATGACCAAAGCGCAGCCTTCCAGTTCCGTTTCAAGCCTCTGTCTGCGGTAGACCGTGGTAAACGCTTCTTCTTCACCGGCAGTGTTGCTGCCGGCCCGCTCTTCCGCGAAACTATTCTGCCGGAACCCTTCGCCGGGGCCGGAAGCCGCTCTTCCCCTCCGGAATACAAAAACCGTATGCCCGCTCCCCGCGGTTTCCCGCAGGATCTCTGCCCCGGCGGCGGCAATGGTACTGCGGGTAAAATCCTCAAGCGGCTTGACCGCCACGATAAAGGCCAGGGCTTCGGAATGGGGGCAGGCGCGGCGTATAAAATCTTCCAGAACCGGCTTTCCTGCCTTTGCGGGTATGTTGCTCAGGATGAGGTCGCGGGCAGCATCTCCGTCAAACAGGGTTGACGTGTGTGTACTGAATTTTTCACTCTCCAGTCCGTTCTGCCGGGCATTGTAACCGGTAAAGATTCCGGCAAGTTCATCCCTGTCGGTACAGATCGTGCGGACATCAATACCCTCAAGAGCCCTGGCAGCGCAGATGCCGATAACGCCGCAGCCTGAACCGGCGTCCAGAATGTGCAGAGGGCCTTTGCGGTTTTGCAGTTCCCGCAAGAGACCTCTGTCCAGTTCTTCGGAAAAAACCTTTAACAGTAACGCTGTGCCTGTGTCGATTTCCGCCGAGGAAAAAAGCTCCCGGGACAGTGCAAAGTTAAACTCCATCCCGCGGAATTTAAAGAGAACGGTTTTGCTGCAGTATCGTCTAACTATTGACTCGTTCGAGGTATTCGTTGGTTTCGGTGTTTACAAGAATCTTTTCACCCTGCTTGATAAAGAGGGGAACCCGGACGGTAAGTCCCGTTTCGGTAGTTACAGGCTTTGTCGCCCCCGAGACGGTGTCGCCCTTCACGTAGTTTTCCGACTCCGCAACGGTAAAGACCACCTTGTAGGGAATCTTGATGTCGATTACCTTGCCTTCCCAGATGGTAAGATCGTAGGAATCCGCATCCTTGAGGTAGTATTTTTTTTCTTCGTTTTCCGCTATGGGAACTTCGTACTGTTCATAGGATTCACTGTCCATAAAATGAAAGTAGTCCTGATCCGCATACTGATACTGGCAGCTCTTTACATCTACCTGGGCGTCCTCTATTTCCTGCTGGGTGGGGATGGTCAATGTCAGCACGGAACCATCCTTGATGCTCTTCATCTTGATGCGCGCAATCGCGGTGCCCTTGCCCGGGTTGTGGAATTCCCGTTCAACCACCAGGTAAGGCTGGCCCTTCTGGAGCAGGCAGCTCCCCTTTACAATATCTCCGCCTCTTATCATGGTAAGAATCCTTTTCTCAAAAAAAGCTTCATATATAGTAGTTATAATAGTGAATTTGCGGGCTCTGGTCTAGAGCACGCGGAGCAATGCAGGAAGGTTTACCGGCCGGCCTCTTCCTCAGAGCAGACTTTCCAGTTCATCCACAATCGAGCCGAAAACACGGCAGGCGGCTTCCACAGGCTCGGGGGAGGACATGTCTACGCCGGCCACCTTGAGGGAATCGATGGGGAAACGGGAACCGCCGCTCTTGAGGAAGGCAAAGTAGTCCTCCCTTTCCTGCTTCCCGCCGGAAAGCACCCGTTCCGCCAGAGCCAGTGCCGCGGAAACCCCTGTGGAGTACTTGTACACATAGAAGGCCCGGTAAAAATGGGGGATGCGGAGACCTTCGAGGTCGCTGTTTTCTTCAAACACCATCCCGGGGCCGAAATACTTTTCCAGCAGCTTGCGGTATTCGCCGCGGAGTACATCCACCGTGAGCGGCTCGCCTGCCTCTTCAAGCTGATGTGTTATTTTTTCGTATTCGGCAAACATGGTCTGCCGGTACAGGGTAGCCAGGAGGTCGTCGGCCCTCTTGTTCACCAGCCACGCGCGGAGTTCCTGCGAACCGCATGACTTCAAAAGATGACGGAAGAGCAGTTCTTCGTTGAAGGTGCTGGCGACTTCAGCCTCGAAGATCGTGTAACCGTAGTGCATGAAGGGATTGCTCCGGGCCGAGTACCAGGAATGCATGGAATGGCCGCCTTCATGGGCCATGGTAAACACATCCCTAAGTGAGTCTTCCTTGTAGTTCATGAGGATGTAGGGCTCTCCCGTGTAGGAGCCTGCCGAAAAGGCCCCCGAGCGTTTGCCCTTGTTCTCATAGCGGTCTGCCCAGCGGCCCAGAAGCCCCGAGCGGAGGGTGTCAACATATTCGCTCCCCAGAGGAGAGAGGGCCTCCGAGACCATGTTTACCGCTTCCTCCCAGCTTGTCTTCTGAACCTGTTTTTCCGTGAGGGGGGCATAGACATCGTAGTGCCTCAGTTCCGGCACGGCCAGCTTCTTCCGCCTCAGGGCATAGTAACGGTGCAGGGGCCCAAGGTTGGCGCTTATCGAAGAGATGAGGTTGTCGTAGACTTCCTCACCCACATTGTCATGGAAGAGGGCTGCGGCCCTGGCCGAAGGGTAATTCCTCGTTCTGGCCCGGATAGCATCCTGTTTGACAGAGCCGGAATAGAGGGAGGCCAGAGTGTGCCTGTGGGCTTCAAAGATACTGTAAAACCTGGTATAGGCATCCCTGCGGAGGGAACGATCCTGTGACTCCATAAAAACCGCCCAGGTAGACTGGGAGAGCGGTTTTGGGCCGTCGGGGGTATCCAGGGTTCCGAAATTCATGTCCACATTGGTGAGCACGGAAAAGGCTTCGTTGGAAACCCCCTCTCCTTCGGCATGGAGAGCGATGATCCTCTCCTCCTTTTCCCCCAGAATGTGGGGCTTGTAGCGGAGCAGGCGTTTCAGATAGATAAGGTATTCGGCAGGAATCTTCGTTTCCTGTTCGCCCCGGCCTGCCGGCCCTGAAGATTCGGGAGGATTGATCCAGGCATTCATGACTTCATCGGGGATAGCCTGGATCTCCGGGGCAGCCCATGCGCCTGCCGTCTGGGCCCTGGCCGCGGCCATGGTGAATTTCCCCGTCATGGTACGGGCGGCGCTGTCCCCTTCATCCTCAGTCTGCCTTAGATCGCTGTAGTAGGCGAGTTTTTCCTCAAGAATGCCGAGGTCGCGGGCAAAGTCCAGATACGCGGCGAGGCTTTCGGCGCTTTTACCCAGAGTTCCCCGGAAACCGGGAATCTTTTCCGTCAGCGTTTCGTATTCCTTCAGGGCGGAGTACCATGAAGCGTCATCGGGGAAGAGTTTTGAAAGATTCCAGGTATCTTCTTTTTTTACTTCAGAGCGGGAAGGAATTGTATCGCGCATCCGTTACCTCCGGTATCATCATAACCGTTTTTTCTTTTTCTCTCAATGACATTTGGCATGTCCGAAAACCGGATTCCTGAACAGCCATTTGACTTTGCGGGCAAAAATTCTTTAGACTAAAGTTTCAAGGCTCTCTACTATTCATTCTGAAATGCCGATACTAAGAAAAATGCTCAGGATTGCGAGTACATTCAGTCTGTTTTTCCTCTTGCTGCTGATACTTTCCTGCAAGAGCCCCCCGAAGCCGCAGGAAAGTCCTCCACCGAAAGTTGAAGAAGAGGCGATTCCCGAAGCGGCGCCCCTTGCAAGGCTGAAATTCGATCGTATTGAAGCCGCCAGCACCTTCCGGGTTTCACTTTTCTATACCCTTGGCCTGGAGAATCCCGGTTCCCGCGGCCTGACTGCGGAGATCCCGGCCTGGGAAATACTGCTTGACGGCAAGGGGCCGAAAGAGAAGAAGGATTCCCCTGAAGAAGCCGCTGCCCTTTTCCTGGGAGAAGACCGGCCCTCCGGAGAGACTTCGTTTGAGTGCCCTGCGATGGGAAGCTGCGAAACACCATTGCGGCTTGATGTTGACCTTTCCCGTTTCCCCGGCTGGGATTCGGTTGAGCTGACCGAGTATACGGCGGAATTACGGCTGAAACTTTCCTACCGTTATCCTGAAGGGAAGGACGCCGAAGGAGAGGCCGTGGAGCTTGCCTCTTTCCCCAGAATTCGGGAGCCGGAATTTACCATTACCAGGATTGCCGTGCTGCAGGCTGAACTTATCAATACCCGTTTCCGGGTGAGCCTCAAGATCGATAATCCCAACTTTTTCCCGGTGGATCTTTCCTCCTTCGAGTACGCCCTTTTCGGCGACGGCCGCTTCTGGGCCGACGGCATTGAAAAAAACGTACTCCACATCCCCGCGGGAAAATCCGAAGAAACCAGACTCTTCTTAACGATGAATTTTATCAACCAGAGACGGGACATGCTGGACAGGGTGATAGATATGGATCTGGTACGCTACCGCTTTGCCGGAGACGTGCTGGTGGAGACCGGCGTCGCATGGCTCCCCCAATTCAGGATGGGTTTTGACAAGTCAGGCTATTCGGAAGTATTTGAATAGACAATGCCTGTTCGCAGGCGGAGTTTGGCGTAGATGTTCAGCGCCGTCTCAAGCCGCTTTGACGTTTTCTTTATAGATGGGTCTTAATCCGGATGTTTCCCTATCCAGCCTACGATTGTTTTTTTGGTTTCCTCCGACCATTTAAAAAAAATGCGTATGCAATGCCCATCGTCAAATTTGTCAATATAATAAGGGATTTTGCTTTCAGCAGGCTTTAGATGGTTGCTAAAGTCGTTTTTCCTGCTGCCATCATCATACATTATTTTCTCCGACTGATCGCTGCAATTACAACCGTACATTCTGGCCAGTAATAAAAGAGAACAGTCAGGGCGCGCGGTTCTTTTAATTTCGGTTACTTCACTGAGGGTTTGTAAGTAATAATATACTTTGTCAGGCGGACGACCGGCGTCTTTATTTCTTTCCTTTACACCCCTGTCTATATCATTTCCGAAAACAAGATTGCCTCGAAAATCGTCCCGCGCTTTTTTAACCGCTTCTTCCAGGGTTTTAAAAATGAGCGCTGTTTCTTTGATGCCCTCGATAGACTTTTTCTTGACTACTCCTTCAAATTCATTTGATTCTTTTATGATTTTATTTAATTCATCATTTTTTAATTTTTTGATCCCTTCACCTAAATATTTTCCAACAGAAATATCTTTAAAATGTGATTTTATTATTAATTCTTCATATAAGCCATGATATACAAATAAATGCCTGTCGAGTTTGTCATAAATAAACTTATTTAATAAGGCTATAGAAGAAAGGGCGCGTATGAAATTTTCCCCGTAGGTTTTCCTGATGTTATTTTCAGGGTTATTAATTAATTTAGTTTCAATGTAAGGTATATTCAGAATATCAAATTGGTTGTTGAAACTTTGACGCCAATCCCCCTGATGGCTCCCATCTTCAATTTGATAATCCTTTATAATTTCTTGCAACTTATTTCTATAGTCACGATACGAATAACTGCCGTCACCTAATAATTGTTCTATCTCCTCATTGTATTTTCTAAAAGCGTTGTTTTCAAGTTTTTGCAAGAATTCGTTGGTATTGAATTTAGGGAAAAATACCGAGTTATCCAGGGACTTACAAAGCCTCGTATACCCGTCTATGGCGCGGCATACATTCTTAACCAGCGTTCCTTTGCGTTTTCCGTCCGCTTTAAGAAATTCGTCTTCATTCAATAAAAATATGCTGACATCGACCGTGTAGTTATTC
>JAITES010000099.1 GCA_031281925.1 Treponema sp.
GTAAAAAAATATCAACTATGGGTCTGTGTTTTTTTCATCGCATAGTAGCTATTTCCCTTGATTTTTTATAAATTGATACAAGAGTTTGTTCCAAAGCCGAAGTTGGGGAACAAGCTCAAAATTATATATTCCCGTGAACAGGAGACACCATGGCGAAGAAGGGAAAAGTTGAGATTGACAGGGAACTGTGTAAGGGCTGCCTTTTGTGCATCAGGGCCTGTCCGGTAAAGGTATTGGAGCAGGATACGGGAGCCAACTCCTTCGGAGTGTATCCTTCCAGGCCTGTGCATGCAGAAAAGTGTATTGCCTGCGGAAATTGTTATACTGTCTGCCCGGATGTATGCATCACGGTGTTTGAGGTGTTTGAAATTGAGGAGGGTAGAGCATGAGTGAAGAAAAAGTTTTGATGAAGGGGAACGATGCCATCGCCGAGGCGGCCATCAGGGCGGGCTGCGGCGCCTACTTTGGTTATCCCATTACCCCGCAGAATGAGCTTATCGCCTACATGGCAAAGAATATGCTTGAACGGGGCCGGATCTTCGTTCAGGCTGAAAGTGAGACTGCGGCCATCAACATGGTGTACGGCGCTTCATGCGCAGGGGCCAGGGCCATGACTTCCTCTTCCAGCCCCGGCATAAGTCTTAAACAGGAAGGTATCAGTTACGCCGCCGGAGCGGATGTGCCCTGCGTCATTGTCAATGTAGTCCGGGGCGGGCCTGGCCTGGGTTCCATAGCCCCTGCGCAGAGCGACTACTTTCAGTCCACCAGGGGAGGCGGCCATGGCGATTACCATTGCATCGTGCTGGCCCCAAAAAGTGTTCAGGAATGTGCCGATTTGACGGCGCTGGCCTTTGATCTGGCGGACAAGTACCGTATGCCCGTTATCCTCCAGGCCGACGGTATGATCGGTCAGATGATGGAAGGCGTTGTGCTTCCCCCGGAAAGGTCTCTCGCAGAACTGCCGCAGAGGGACTGGATCGCCGGTAAAATGCAGGAACGTGCGCGCGGAAAGAGGGCCGAAGCGGTTCACATCACCTCGATTAATCTTGTTCCCGCGGAACTGGAAGCGAAAACCCGAGCCCGTTTTGTCCGTTACGAAGAGATAAAGGCCAAAGAAACCCGTTTTGAATATACCGGTGCGCCGAATGGCGCTTCGGATGCAGATCTCACCCTGGTGGCATACGGCACAAGCGCCAGGGTAAGCCTCGGGGCAAAGATGCTGGCGGAGGAAGCGGGAATAAAGCTTGCCCTCTTCAGGCCCATAAGTCTGTGGCCCTTTCCCTTCGAAGCGCTGGCAGCGGTTGCGGCAAACGGGAAGCCGCTTCTCGTTGTCGAGATGAGTCTCGGGCAGCTTGTAGAAGATGTAAACTTGAGTGTGCTTGAAGCGGTGCGGAAGAATCCCGGTATTGCCGCGGCCCCGGTACACTTGCTGGGTCATTCCGGGGGAATGATCCCCACGGAGGAAGAGGTTTTCGCCAAAGCCAGGGAGATAATAGGAAAATGAAGGATTCTATGAATCAGTTATACGGGCATCCCGACAGTTTGTATAAGGTGCAGACCAAGTACTGCGCCGGCTGCGGGCACGGGGTGATCCACCGGATCATCACCGAACTTGTTGACGAAATGGGATTGAGGGAAAAGGCCCTTATCACCAATCCTGTGGGCTGCGCCATCTGGGCGGATCTCTACTTTGATTTCGATTCGGTGCAGCCCCCTCACGGGAGGACGCCTGCCGCGGCCACGGGCATCAAAAGAGTGCTCCCTGACCGGCTGGTAATCTGCTATCAGGGTGACGGCGACATGGCTGCCATCGGTACGGCAGAGATGATCCACGCGGCCAACAGGGGGGAGAAATTCACCACGATCTTCGTGAATAACGCCATTTACGGCATGACAGGAGGCCAGATGGCCCCCACCACGCTGGTAGGCCAGAAGGCGGCTACCGCTCCCAATGGCCGTGACCCCGACGCTGCAGGCATGGGCTATCCCATCCGGGTTGGGGAACTCTTAGCAACACTGGAAGGCAGCCGGTACATTGCCAGGGGAGCGGTGAACAATGCGGCCAATGTACGCAAGACCAAAACGTACATCAAAAAGGCCTTTGAGGCGCAGATGCAGGGCAAGGGTTTCACCATGGTGGAAGTCCTCTCCCAGTGTCCCACAAACTGGAGTATGGAGCCCCTTCAGTCCGTAGAGTGGCTTGAAAAGAACATGATCCCGGTTTTTCCCCTGGGAGAAATCAAAAACACACTGTAGAGGCATATATGACAGAGAAATCTTTTTTTGCAGGTTTTGGTGGTCAGGGAATCATCTCCCTGGGACAGATATGGGTGTACTGCGCCATGAAAGAGGGGAAGAACGTCAGCTTTTTTCCCTTTTATGGCGCCGAAAAACGGGGCGGTATTGCCAGGGCCGGCGTTATTGTTTCCGACAGGGAGATCGCCAGCCCCCTGGTAACCTGTCCCGATTCGGTTCTCGTGATGAACGGCGATTCTCTGCCTCTCTGCGAGGAAAGTCTCAAGCCGGGGGGACTCATGCTGATAAATTCAAGCCTGGTAAAGGAAGATCCCCGCCGGAAAGACATAAAAGTTGTCAAACTGGAGGCCACGGGGCTTGCCGAAAAGCTTGGGAACATACGAATTGCCAATATGGTGGCCCTGGGAGCCATGGCAAAGCTTACCGGAGCCCTGTCGATTAATGGAATTCAGGGTATTTTGGAACATTTTTTCAGTCCCGACAAGCATAAATTCATTCCTTTGAACGTTCAGGCCATTGAATCCGGTTATAAGGCGCTCTGATTATGCCGATCTTATATAAAAGTTGACAGAGTTAATAGAATCAAGTTAGAATGGGAGAGTAATAACTTGCACGAGGTGAATAGTGGCTTCAGTCCATGAGTATAAGCGCTTTGAAAACAGCCTGGTTCAGAGGGTAAAGGAAGCGGCCATAGCCGTGGCTAAGGTTTTTTCCGCATTTTTCAGAGCCATCGGCAGGGCTTTAACCCATCGTTATACCGTTGTTTTTGTTCCCCATTCGGAAAAAAAGGTCTACAACCTCCACATCACTGTGTTTTCAATTTGCTGCTTTTTTCTGGTCATGGCCGGTTTTATTGCCGCCTTTGTCTGGTATGGGGCTTCCTACAGCAACGCCAGAGGAATTCTAAGCAATAAGAACAGCCGCCTCCAGGACGTTCAGGCCAGCCTGGATCAGCTTCGGGATGAAACCGCTGTTTTGCTCAAGGAAGCGAAAGGTTTTGAATCGGCTCTCTCCGGCACTCTTGCCGCGCTGGGAGCGGAAGTAAGAGGCCGGGAAGGGACGGCGGCCCCTGGGGATCTCTCCTCCTTTTTTGATATGAAGGAAACTCCCGACGGACTGCTTCAGGAAGTGGACGATATGCGTCGTCTCTCCGGTTTCCTCTCCTCCGCGGTGGAGCCGGTCAAGGAGCTTGGGGCCATGCTTAACTCCCAGAGCGCCCTTTTGACCGAGATCCCCAGCATCTGGCCGATCAAGGGCGGAATCGGGCACATCAGTATGTACTTCGGACAGAACGAGAATCCTTTTACCGGTCAGTACTATATTCACAAAGGCATCGACCTTTCCACATACCGTCAGGGAGATCCGGTTGTTGCAACCGCAGACGGTCAGGTTGTAACTATTGATTTTGACAAGGACGGCTTCGGTAACTACATTATCATTAAACACAAGCACGGCTACTATACCCGTTATGCGCATCTTCAATATGCCAAGGCAAAGGCGGGTCAGCGGGTGCAGCAGGGTGAGACCATCGGTTATATTGGGAATACCGGCCTTTCAACAGGCCCTCATCTCCATTACGAGGTACATATCGGTTCCGATGTGGTGGATCCCTACAAGTACATCAATATCCGTTCCACCATTGCAAAGCCGAACCGTTAAAGGCTCCTGAGTGTCCGTCAACAAGCGCGAAGATTTTTCCATCAACACCATTATAGGCCCCAATACTTCTGTCAATGGAGATATTGATTCCGGGGGCTTTACACGGGTAGACGGCAATATCCGGGGCAAACTCAATGCCGGGGGACGGGTGGTGATCGGGGAACAGGCGCGGATGAAGAGCGATGTTACCGGTACTTCGGTTACCATCGGCGGCGTGGTTATCGGGAATGTCATTGCCAGTGAAAGGCTTATCGTTCTTTCCACGGCCCTGATCATGGGGGATGTCATTACCCGCCGTATCCAGGCGGATGAGGGATGCCTTATCCACGGCCATGTATGGGTTTGTCCCACAGGCGATATCTGGGAAAAAGTGCTGGCGGAATACCGGGATGCCCAGGGCCTCCATTCCGCCCTGCCTGCCTTTACAAAGCCTTATGGCTAATATCGATCCTTCAGGCCTTGG